>JAYTTH010000001.1:0-2958 GCA_043745515.1 Pseudobdellovibrionaceae bacterium
CAGTTTTGGTTGTTACAAAGCTCGCACTCTAGTTCAAAGTATAATCGGTATCTGGGCCGGGGCGAAAACTATGGTCGAGATTGGTCAAACTGGCAAAGATCCACTGGTAAATAAATTTATCGGAAACGTGGTCGAGGAAGCGCAGTTAGCAAGGGACTTTAAATCATTCTCACGAAAAGAAATTGAAGTTTTACATGAGTTTAACATCACGCAAACTGTATTGGATCTAATTCAAAAAATTCCCACAGAAGAAACACTCTATTTTGATATCGATGCTACCAGTATTTATTAATCTACTTCAATAATCGCAAGACTTTCTTATACGGAACAATACGCGGCGGCGCGGCCCATTCACAAAATGATTTCTGTGGTTACTTAGAGCGTTTCTTATCGATGCTTAGTTTTTTATTAAAGCACCGATGAGCGAGAGCCGGTCTAATTTTATTCAAGTCTCACCGGCACTCAGCTGGACAAAAGAAACTAATGGTTTGGACTATGGATCCTACATAGCAACGACATCTCAAGGTGCAAAGTACAGAGAGATTTACAAAAGAAAACGATCTAAAAATTTTTGACAAATGAGTTTAGGAGAGATCAGTTCCTATCGATATGATTGCCTAGCAACAAATGATTTTATAATAGATGAGGATAAGGCTTTTGAAGTCTATAATAAGCGCGCCCATATTGAAAATGCGATAAAAGAACTAAAAGAGGACTACCAGTTGGGAAAAATCGTAACTGATGATTTTAATGCAAATGATGTGATGACCCAAGTTCAGATGCTGGCCTATGCACTTGTGCAATTATTAAAAAACGAAGCTCTGCCGCCAAAGATGAGTCGGATGCGACTATCTACACTGCGAACACAGGTATTTAACATACCCGCCTGCTTAGCCCACTGGGCAAGGAAAGAGATTACTCGGGTTCAGAGCCTATTTACATCGGAAATAACGCTGGCAATAATCGTTCAAAAGGCGAGTCGTTTTTTATCCTGGGCCCCGGCATTTACCTTGGTCTTATTTTTTGGAATCTGTTCTTTTTTTGGGATCTATGAAAAATCCCGGGAATACCTGAACTTCCTTTGGAATTCTGTCGTTTTTTCCAAGACCTAAGTCTCGCGTCAAAAATTAAGAGACCATCAAAAATAACTCAGTCCTGATTCACCTTAAATGAACAAAATCCCGTCATACAAGAAAGGTATTGGGCCAAAGTAGACAATGTGTACTTGCCATTAGTCTGGAAATTCCAGTCTTAAGAATAGAAGACAGGAAAAAAAGTCTAGATGGCACTTTGATTGCTGCTTAAGGTTTGTAGGGGAAAAGTGTCATTTCTTCGTTAGGGAGGATGAAGTGGCTGAAGACAAAGCAGCGGCGGCAACACCAGCGCCAACATCAGTATCTAGTGGGTCTAACAAAACAAACGTAATTTACGTCGTTCTTATCGTCGTGAATATGTTTTTTTTGGCAGGCGTAGGCTGGATGATTTATCAGGGTAAGAAGAAAGACAGCGCCGAGCCAAAGATCGAGCACGTCATAAAAGGCGAGCATGAAACTCAGGAATCGGAACACAAGGAAGAAAAGCAATTCATTGGAAAAGTCGTTCCTCTTGAAACTTTCATTGTAAATCTGGCAGGTTCCAAAGGCCGAAAAGTCGCCAAGGTTATGATGGAGTTAGAATTGAAAGATAATGAAGGTAAAAATGTGGCTGACGAAATTGATAAACGTAAAGCACAAGTTCGCGACATTATTATAATTATTCTATCTTCGAAAAAGTATGAGGAAGTTTCAAATAAAGATGGAATTGAAAATTTGAAAAATGAAATTAAAGATACAATTAATTCCTTTCTTACAAACGGAAAAATTAATAATGTGTTCTTCACAGAGTTCATTTACAACTAGGAGACGAGAAATATGAATCAAGTACTTTCTCAGAATGAAGTTGATGCTCTCTTAGCTGCGGTTTCTGACGGTGACGTTGGGGGCCCGGAAGCCGCGCCAGAATCGACTGGCTCGGTAAAAACACATGAAGACAAAAAAATTGTTTCCTATGATCTAACTAGCCAAGATAGGATTATTCGCGGACGCCTGCCTCAGCTCGAAGTTATTTACGAGAAATTTATGCGGGCCTTCCGCGTGTCTTTATCTTCGTCTCTTCGAAAAATTGCTTCTATTTCTTTAACGAGCACAGAATTTTTGAAGTTTGGTGAGTTTATCAATACCTTACCAATGCCCACCTGCATGAGTGTTCTGCGTTTTAATAATTTACGCGGATCAGCCTTGATGGTTATTGAAAGCAAACTAGCTTACGCACTAGTGGATTCGTTTTTTGGAGGAGCGGATCGACCCTATACTAAAATCGATGGCAAAGATTTTACTCCAATCGAATTAAGTATCGTCAGAAAAGTGGTGGAACTGGCAATTCACGATCTCGAGAATGCTTGGTCTAGCGTAGAGAAAATTGGCTGTAGTTTTGTTCGCACGGAAGTTAACCCGCAGTTCGTGGGTATAGTTCCACCGACAGACGTTGTCATCGCATCCACTTTTGATGTCGAATTGGAAAATGCTACCGGTACAATTTCAATGGTAATTCCATACGCAACTATCGAGCCGATTAAGCAAAAACTATCGACGGGTTTTCAGGTCGAATCTGACCAAACTGATAAGAAACTTTGGACGGCAATTATTAAAGAGCAGTTAATGGATACTAATTTAGAAATACGAGTTAATTTGGGCGAAACTACAATACTTCTAGAAGATTTGATGGGCCTAAAGGTCGGTGATGTCATTCCGCTTACACAGGATGCCACTGGCGAGCTCGATATTCATGTTGAAAGCGTAAAAAAATTTAGGGGTTACTACGGAAATCATCACGGAACAACGGCAGTGCAAGTCACTCGGCCAATCGTGAAATAAAGGAGTTAAGAATGTCCGACGATACTTTAGACAATTTGGCAGAACA
>JAYTTH010000002.1:0-10959 GCA_043745515.1 Pseudobdellovibrionaceae bacterium
CAAGTAAAAAAATTCGTGGATTCAAATCTGATAAATCCTATGAATCAAAAGCCGTGGTCGATACTATGATTTTGAATGACAAAGACAAAAAATAAATTAGAAAAAAGTAAGAAATAAATGCAAAGAAAATAGATTTTTTCTAGACTAATTAGAAGCCGAGCATTCAATGAGAAACAAATCTGAAAACTTCATGGCCGTTGGACAGTAGGAATGAATCGATAGTGAAACGACAACATAGACTAAAACAAAAGTTAGTCCTGACAGCGCTGTTTGTCGAAATAATTTGAAAACAAAGATATCATGGTCGGCCTTTCGAACGGACCGAATCAGAAAAGAAGATGCTAAACCAGATAGAACAAGATCAATCATCAGTGCTGGTATTTCAAAAATCACTAGGCCGACCGTGTAGAATAGTAATATTGCCAGGATAATCACAGCGATTGAAATAAAAAAATCTTCGATATCAGGGCTGAAATCAAGGGCATCCACATAATTGTTCCAACGAAAGGGCAATTCAGGTTTTGGAATGGATTGAATTGAATCGGGTATTTTTGGCGGGGCCTCATTTAAATCTTCTAAGAATGTTTTCCAAAAATGCATCAGCGTTAAAAACACTAGGTAGCTTCCAATGGCCGCAATTGGGTAGCGGTACACGATTGTCATTTTTTCATATTTTAGTAACAAATGAGAAAACAAGAAAGTGCTAAATGCAACGATAGCGATAATAAGTCGAGCATGAAATTTTAGATAGAGGGTAGTTAGATGTTTCGTTTTCATTATTGAATTTTACTAAGTTTGAATTTTTTTGATAAATTAGAAAACCAGTCATCATTGTATAGTTTTTTATTTGGATTTGATTTCAGATCACCACGAAGTTTCATGTAAATCTCATAATACTTCCAGGCTTTGGTTCCATCTTTATCTTCGTGGTGGTCAGGCTTCAAAATCAGATCTCCGGTCGCGAGCAGTGTTTTTTTAACCTCTGGATTTTGATCAATTTTGGCACGGGTGGCAGCTTCTATCACTTCATAGAAGGCTTCGGAATCGTTGCCTTTATAGTCGATTTTAAAACCACTAAAGGATACCCAATTTATTTTATTTGCCACCATTAATTTTTCAGCCTCTTTGCCAGCTTTGAGAGCTTCAAAGGCCGTCAACGCAGCGACTTCAGATCGTTTCATTGGCCAAGCGCCTAGGATTTTCATTCTAAGATCGCTTGTTGATTCAGGGTATTTCATGCTCTGCCATAGCCCTTCAAGACTGGCATAACGAGTGCCAAGTATTGTAATTGGTGCAGCAGCAAAATTTGACAAGATCCCCAATTCATTTCGCTTGGAGAGTATGACTTCATTTTTTTCCCTTGCCGCACTTTGTGGCAAAATTTCCCAGCTAGGAACATTTTTATCTAAAACAGGGGTCCACCAAGTATCAGGGTAGGGGTTTGCTGCGGAGACAAAGGAATATAAGGCGACCATCAAAACTGCAAACTTCATAAGGACCTCCTCAGTCTGACTTTGATATAGCAGGTCGATTCCAATGATCAAGTAATGTCTATAGTTGTTAAAGGCAGCAAATTCTATTTTCCAACAATCAGGTAAATTTAGAAACAAGCTCTGTAAGGCGTTCTGATTTGGCAATTGCTGTCTTCACTTAATACAGGTGTCACCCGGAGGTTGTCTTTATTCCCATCGGCCCTAGTCTCATTTTGAGATCTGATGGCATCAAACGTGAAGTTGCTAACGTTAACTCTATCCCCCGAGGATTTATGAAGTATTATATTTATGCCTGTTTGGTTGTTTTAGGGATTGTCCTGAGTGTTAAAGCCGATATGCCTGCAATTGATAGTAATTATGAATATGCCGGAAATGTTTGGGTAGGTAGCCATACGGCGGCAGAGTGCACTCTGTCATTGTCTTTGCCTAAGGTTGAATCAAATAGGGCAAGCGTGTCTACAGCCAACCTTTATGCGCCCAGGTATGTAGGGACATTTAATTGGGGCGGTCGAAGGCCTATGACTTTTTGGATGGAAAGTTACAGCGGGCAATTTTTTGGATCTATTCTGACTTTGAACAAAGGCGTTCAGAAAAAAACTACCTTTCAGCTATTTTTCGATGAAGGAACTCAAAAGTATAAAGTGATTGCACACGAGGCCAATTTGAAGCCAGATGGTTCGGTAGGGAATTTCGTTGTCTGCGGAGATATGATTCAAAGACTTAAAACAAATTTAAAAAAACCATAGAAAAAATATCGCTATTTTTTAATAAACTCAGCGGCAGTTTTACCTAAATTTTGAAGAGTTTTTCTAATTTCATCGTAATTTTCATCTGTCACCGGACGAACATCATTCATATTGTAGAGTTTCATAAAAGTGTCTTTTCCATTTTCAGTTTTTAAATAGGCAATCAGCGCAGATTTAATCTTAATTTTTAAATTCAGAGGCAAGTCTTTTCTAAATACTATGGGATCATTGGGAATCGGGTCTGTAAGTGCTAACACTTCAATTTTTTCAAACACGTCGGGAAATTGAGTTAACACAAGTTTTCGGGCATCTTGAGGTTTCCCATCTTGTTCCGGTGTATAAAAGGTGGCTCCGGCATCCACTTGTCCCTGGTAAATCATGGTTACAACCGTATCGTGTTTGCCGCCAAAAACAAATTCTTTTGGTTTAATATTTTTTTTTCTAAAGAGGTCTGTAGGCATTAGAAATCCCGAGGTCGAGGCCGGGTCTACATAGGCAAATTTTTTTCCATTCAGTTCTTCAACCTTTTTAAATTTTCCTTTTTTTGCAATAATTTGGCCTTGATAACTTGTCTGTCCAAAGTGAACTCCCATCAAGTGTGCTTCAACACCGTATTTTTCATGTGCCAAAATATAGCCAAACGTATTCATCACGGCAATGTCAGCTTTGTTTGAACCAAAAGCTTCGACTACGGCAATATAACTAGGCGGTACTTTGACTTCAAATTTTAAACCGGCCTCTTTTTCAAGAAATTTAGCCAGGATCTTTCCATTGTCTTCTAGGACTTTTGGGTCTTGTCCCGGAATTAAAAAGACCCTAATTGGATTCTTCTCGGTACCCAATTCGTAATCATAAGTACACGCAGTTATTAGGCAGAAGAATAAGCAAAGTAGGACCGGTCTGGCAATCTTTGGAACCATGTAAAGAATAATTTCTACTGTTTTTTACTATAAAGCAAATTTAAATTTGACACCCAAAATAGATTTTGAAACCCTAGTGTATATGAAAAATCAAATCAGATTAGTTCTAATGGCATCGGCTGTGATCTTGTTTTCAGACCTTCTAATTTCGTGTTCTTCGACTCCGATAGTTCCGTCGGCGGATAGTATAAAAATAAGTCGCGATGTTCCTAAGGATCCTGAATGTAAAAATATTGGCCGGGTCCAGGGAAAAACAATTGGGGTCAAGCCCGACTTAGAGGCAGCCATTCAAGACATGAAAAAAGAGGCAGCCTATAAGGGTGCCAATTATTTGGTTATGGAGACAGCATCTGGATATGAGACGGCTGTATCTGGGACAGCCTATTACTGCCCTTAAGTAGGATAGACCAACCAATCGATATTCTAATGGAAATTTTTAATGTGCCGATGATACAATCACTATATGAAGCACGTAATTATTGTATCCCTATTTTTATTCGTATCTCAATCTAAGACTTATGCAGAAGAACTCCATGGTATTTTCATGGTAGTAAAGGGTGATGTCGAAGTTGAGTCTAAAAAAACTGGTAAATTTAAAGCGAAGGTTTCTTCGAAAATCTATGCGGGCGATACCATAAATTGCGCAGCAGACGGACGAGCTAAGATAGTGATGTCCGATAGAAATGTTTTGAATGTGTCTCCGGATACAAAAATTACCATTAATAAATATGAAAATGATTCTCAGTCAGGTGTTAAAAATGTCGATATTGAACTTTCAAAAGGAAAATTGCGAAGCAACGTAGAGCAAAAATATGACGGCGAAAAAAGTCAATTTTTAATTAAAACGCCTACAGCAGTTGCCGGAGTTAGAGGTACTCAATTTTTGACTTCGTTTGATCCTGTCGCAATGAAAACACAAATTGTTACATTCAAAGGCGAAGTGTCTTTTGCATTAAAGGGCTCTGTCACAAAAGTTTTTGTCAAAAAGGGCGAATCTTCGACGGCTGCACCAGGCCAGACGACACCTGAAGCACCTAAACCAGTTAAGAAGGATGATTTGGAGCAATTAAATAAGAGCTCTAATTCTGCTAAAGCAGAAACAGACGACTCGAAAAAAGATGTGGCTTCAAATACAAAAAATGACAAAGAGGATTCAAAAGACAAAGATAAAAAAGACCAGGATAAAAAAGACAATAAAGATAGAAAAAGAGAACCCGCATCGGAACGCGTTGGTGATGACAACAAAATGATTGATAGAAAAGATATGGACATAGATCAGGCTAAAGATGTTAAGCCCCAATTTAATTCGGAAGCACCTCCGCAACAGTTACATCCTAGACCTATTATTCCAGCAGGACCCCCGCCACAAAACTCCGTGATTGATGACATCGTTCGGGGTAAGGTAAATAAAACCAAGGTTATTATTGTGCCAATTGTTCCGGCAAGATAGTAGCTGTGCGATTTTATTTAAACTATGAAAAATTTTTTACTTACCACTTTTACTGCTTCTATTGTATTTGCTCTTGGGCAACAGATAACACTGTTAGAAAACCAACCTATTTATATAGAATTTCAAACTCAGAATAAATCGGGTGCAAGCCAATTTATATCGGTCAGAGAAATTCAAACACAAAAAAAAGCATCCGTAGAACTGGTCCCTTCAGAGAAAGATAAAAATATTTTAAAAGGCTATTTCCGAATCCAGATGAATATGGACAAATTGCCAAGTCAGTTGCTCGAGTTTCAGACTAAATCGGGATCGAAGCTTTATACATTTGTTTTGCCAAACACGAACTCGACTGAAAAAGCGTTGTCCGTGGTTCTGGTGCAAACAGAAAAGGAATGGCAGGCTTATTCCGCTCAGTTTTTGAATAAAGCCAGCGATGATCTAAAAGCAAAACTTCAAGACGTAAAAACTGCCAAACCTTTGAATAAGGAACAAATCCAAGGTAAAAAAGACACAATTGTTCGATTGAATGATCGTATCCAAGAACAAGCACGCGTTAGTTTTGAAGTTCAAGAAGCGTTGAAGCGAGAAGAGTTACTAAAACAGCAACAAGCTCAAAGTGAAGAAGCAAAGAGAATTGCAAAAGCCAAGGCAAAAGAGTTGGCCGCTGTCGCGGAAACAAAATACAAAGAAGAAAAATATCAGGAAGCCTCTGATCTGTTTCAGAAAGCTTATGAATTGGATCCTGACAATGATAAATTTTTATATAAATATGGGGTTTCACTCTACAAAGTGGGAAACTACAATAAATCTTTATCAATTTTATCGCTAGCTGAAGATGGTGATCAGAGTCGGTTGGAGCAACTTTATTACGTGTCACTCAATCATATGAAATTGAAGGAATTCGATAAAGCGCTTGATGGCTTCAACGATCTTCAAGAAGAAAAAGATCCCGCCTTAAGCCCGACTGCTGCTTTTTTTGCTGGTACAATTGAATTTCAAAAAGCCGCTTATCCAAAAGCAAAAGAGCGATTTCAGTATGTAATGGACAATTCTCAAGATCAAAAATTAGATAAACAAGCCGAAGCAAAAATTGAAGAAATTGATCGTATCGAAGCGTTTTTGGAATCTCAACGTGAAATTTTAAAGTATAATTTATATGCTGGACTTCAATATGACGGCAATGTTTTAAATATTTCCACTCAAAACCTAGCGACTAATTCTGAAGCCTACCGTTTGTTGTATGGTGGTTCATTGTCTTACTACTATTTTCGTACAATGAATTCAAAATACGCAGCCGAACTGAGCGTTGCTGATATGTACAGTCTGGATAAAAGCTTCAAGGCCGATGCGACAATTCAAGCGGCTGATCCTCTGCAATATGGCCTACGTTTGCCCATTAACTTCAACTACAGTCTTTTTAACAAAGGGATTTCCTCCAATTTATCGCCTTACTATATGATGTTAAATATGAGCGATGATGGTGGTGCTCGGAAATTGATCTTGGCTTCAACAGGTCTTGCACTGGATACCCAATTTGAACATTCGGCTGGGAAATATCATATATTAAAAATGGATTACGTGGTCGATAAATCATCATTGGTGGTTGCTAGCACAGATGACGACCAATCGGCAAAACGCCTTTCTTTTAATTACAATTGGCTAATGATGCTTAATTCAGTTGGAAATAAATCTTTTCTTGCCGATGCGGGTATGGTGTCAAATAAGTCTGATGGTAAAAACAATAACTATTCAAAAACTATTTTTTCTGGAACGTATTCATTTCCTTGGACGACTAAATATGGTGGCAGTGCTCGCCTAGATTACACTGATTTAAAATATCCCGATAATTCCAATTTACGCAAAGATACCATTTACGGTCTTACTATCGGAGCGACTCAGGAATTAGGTAAATCTAAAAATATTGGTTTGTCGTTTTCCTACTTGATGAATAATTCAAATGTAGATTCCTATAAGTACAATAAGATGCTGGTTGGATTCACCTATGGTTTTTCGGGGAGCTATCTTCGAAAGTAGTCGCTATCTGATTCAAGGTTTCGACGCTAATTCTATATAAAGGTTGAACTTTAAATTGCCCTTGAGCCGCGTAGGTTCGCGATAATATGTTTAAGCAGGCAGTGAGGTCACGGCATCGCCAAATCGTGGCCGTTTTTAGCTGTTTTAAATTACGCGCCACCTGGTAGTTATAGTGCTCTAAAAGGGATTTTTCTAAATAGTTTCCCATCGTTTGTTGATCAGTCATGATTGGCTCGGGCGATTCATACAATCCGAAATAATACGGCTGATCAGAATTGACGGAAAAAAATAAAATATTACCGATAGGAAATATCTGATGCATTGAATTTTGTATCTTCAAAAAATCAAAGTCAGATAATTTTTCGCCCACTAAATCAGAGGTAGCCGATCGACCCAAAAATTCAAAACAGGGCACCGAATTGTAATAATTTGAAACCTGAATTCTATCTTCTATCAAATAGCGGACAAATCCATTGGCCGAAGTAATTATAGGTTCAACAATCTGGTCTTTTTGCAATTGCCAGGATTGGAGAATTTTATTGGTTTCTATACATCTAAATTCATAATAATGAGACTTGAATGCCAGGACTTTTTTATTTTCAATTGGAAGGGTTACAACCCCTTCTGTGGCCCATAGCCCTTTTCCTTGAATATTTAGATTAGGAAACTGCCCTTTAAGTTCATCGTAATAGTACCGACTAGATGCCGAGTCCCACGCACTGATTAGGCTTAAACATGGCCAAATTTTATGAATGTTAAAATGCTTTAAATCATCAAGAACGATTTCGCTATCAAAGCGGGGGACCTGGATTTTTCCATCGAGCTCGAAAGCATACTCTGACCAAGTTTGATTTTTTAAGGTACTAAATAGGCTATCGGCATGTCTTTGAATGTCGCTTTTGATTCGACTTAGCAAGGTTGGACTCCAGATCGAAATTAAACTTAGCTTGCGGCACGCGACAAGTGTTACCAGTGTTGCGAACCAGGAAGATTCCAAAGTCGGAGTCGATTTTATATTTTGATTTAAAAGTAATACTTTTTGCAGAAAGAGCCGTTGAATCCAGGGAAAGAGTTCAGAATCATCGGTGTCTTGCCCAGGACTCCAAGACAGACTCCAATAGTGCGGGCCTCTTTTTATGCCAGGGTACCTGGAATACAAATCAGCCATCCAGACAGTGGACGCTTCATTAATTTCTTGTAAAAATCCTTTTGAATAAAGAATTTTTTTCTTTTTCCTAGTGGAACCACTTGTCAGTTCGATTCGGACTAGGTCGGGGCATAGTACCGCTTGACCAGTCTGAATTTGACGTTCAATAAAAGGTTCAAAGTCAGAATAAGTCTGAACTGGAAACGAAAGAAGCTGGGCGGGATCTTGCAATGAACCATAGTGTTCCGTTTTTTTTAGATTTTTATAAATGAAGGATAGGCGTTTTTCTTGGGCTGATTTCAAATCCTTAGAATCTTGTATAAACTGATTTCTTTTAATTGAATAGGCTCGGTACAAAATTTCATGAATCATACTAATGCCATTTCAAAGCCAAACGGTTTAGAAACCAGATTTTCACCATTCCCAATGCTCTTTGCTGTCTGCAGACCGCTAGTAACTTCAAAAAGATTTACTTCTATTGAATAATGTAGATAACGTTTCCAGGAAACGTTCCACCAATTTGCAAAAGATATCATATGATAACCGTTGGTAGACTGTTGGTCTCCAAGCCAATCTAAAATTTCGGATATTGTATTTTTGGGATTCACACTATCGATCAAATTTAAATGAGTTAAATAGAGAGTTTTTAACGATTCATTCTGTTTGGGAACTCGAACCCCAAAAACAGAAAGCAAAGATAAAAAAAATTTTAAAGGTTTGTTGAGATCCTTTAGTATCATGCGTTTGATCGAATCAGGGGACCACGGTAGCGTTACGGCTAACAACTTTTGCTGACTGTCTTCAACAATCACAAATCGGGTGACCTCAAAGGCAGGAAAAGTATTTTTTCTGTGATTCCATAGTTCAAAGTTATTTGATTCAAAATCAAAACCCAGATGCTTTTTCCGTTCCTCTAGGGAAATAAAATCACGAATTCGTAATTCTTCATCGGATCGAGCATAGCGAACTGAATTTTTAGATTTTCCAAATCGAGCTATTCGCTTTGAAACAACATTCACCATTTGCACAGATCTAAGAAAATGATATTGGAAAGACCTTGGTCTTTTAGGATTTTCAACAAGAGATTTTTTCGCTGATATGTTGTTTTGTAAAATGGCTGTAAGGAATATTTGGGGTTGATTTAGTTCAGGTGACAAAGAAAACAGTTCAAGTGCGATAGCGTAGTGTTGTCTCCAAAAATGGGCAATTTTACGATCTTTTTCGATTCTGAAATCACCAAGATAGGCTACGCTTTTTGATTCTCCGCTAAAATATCTCGGAGCTGTAGAAATTGAAAACAATCCAGTTATTAGATTTTTTCTTTTGGAAACAATAGTTTGATATTTTATTCCTTGTGCTTTTAACAGAGCGCAGAAAGATGGTGTTCTCTGATAAATCAGCTTTAAACCTAAAAGGTGCATAGGCTTTGAAATCAATTCAAGTAACGCGCTATGAGACTCTTGATTCATTTCATCAAAAAAGGAGATTTCTGGGTGAGAAGAAATGAATGTTTTTAAATCCAAAACTCGCGATCTTTCTGGTAATTGAGTTTCACAATATCTGCTTTGTTTTGTCTTCCCGACTGAATCATTTTTTCAATCGCTAAATGATGTTCGTCGGCCCCAGTTGATAAATACGCCTGTGGTTTAAAATGCTTTAGATGTTGGGCGTGATTTTTCATGATTTGAACATCCTGATCTATTACTCGGCGGGTGTAAAACTTCATAAATAGGGACATCCATTTTGTCGGAGCGCCGACATAATAGGAAATCCAAGTGAAAACACGAGTGCTAAATTCCGAAACCGGGGTGCATTGGGAATTAATTATAAAGTAGTAGTCGCCAAATTCATAGTCGACGCGGGTAATGTTCGGAAAAATAAATTCATCGGTGTGAATCATTGGCTTTTTTTTTGGATTCAAAATAGACTCTAAAAAACCGATCGAATCATCAGGTTGTAAATAAGTTATTTTCACCCGACCGCTGTCGACTTGTACTTTAGCTGGAACTTTTATCAGCGACCTATTTCGAAACCATTTCGAGTGGACAAAAACAGTATGGGGTACGTCCATAAAATTCTGAACTAGCGGTCCCACTTGATTTTCAAAATCTGTAATCATAAAGTACGATGTTGAATTGGAATCATTTAATTTTGGAAAGCTCCAGGGTGGTTTTTCAGTATCGGGCTCGCTTTTTCCACACCAAATCCAAATGCAGCCGTCTTTGATTTGTGTAGGGATAGAAAACGCTTTCCAGTCACGTTTTCTAAATTCTATGCCCTCAGAAGGAATGGATACAACATCGGCTTGAGACCCAAATTCCCAGCCATGATAGGGACATTTTAGATTTCCATTATGACAAGTACCTTCAGACAATTTGGCGCCTCGATGGGGACAGCGGTCTTCTAAAACCGTAATCGAATTTTCATTGTTGCGAAAAAGAACATAAGGACTCTCAAATACCCATCTTTGAATGGGCTTATTTTGAGGCACTTCGCGCTCTAAAGCTACTATGTACCAGCTGTTTACCAGATCACCTTGTTGAGTTTTGAATTCATTTGTTTGCATTTTGGGCCATTTGGTCCTTGTTATAAACGAACGAGTGATATTTGTTCATTTCTAGATTATCATATACAATTGTCTTTTTTCCACACCAATTGATATTAACACTGACGCGTTTAGTGTCCAATCCGAGTCCAAAATGAATTCGTTTGTCTGACTGTGAGGAAAAACCGCTGACAGTCTGTTTTTCCTGAAGAATGCTAAATTGCGAACCATCATTTTTAGTCACTTGAAGTGTAACTGAAGTTCCAATGGCTTCACGGTTGCAATTGCTCGAAAGGCTTTCCAATTGAAAACCAATCCAACCGGGCATTTTCGCCTCTGGAACGACAGCTTTTAATTTATTTTTATAAAGTGTAGGTGGCAAAAAAGGATGGGTGACGATAATATCACGTCGACCATCGTTGTCTAAATCTGTAGAAACTACGCCTCGGGCACTGTTAAGGTCTTCGATCCCAATATCATCCGCGATATCTTTAAACTGGGGAAACACCCCAGGTCCCCGATTTTGGTAAACGCGCACTTTTTCTTTCCCATATATACAATATCCGCGAATGTCTCCCCAATTGTTGGCGTAGCGATGAATTCGGGGCGGCGATCTGGCTATTT
>JAYTTH010000003.1:0-10940 GCA_043745515.1 Pseudobdellovibrionaceae bacterium
TGTTAAAATAGCTGCTGAAAAAGCAACTGTTCTTTCAGGCGCTTCTCAAGAAGAAGAGACTCCAAATTTGCCAACTCATAATCCAAATTTGAATCAGTTGCCTCATTCTAGCTAATTAAAATAACTAGTATTTAACTGAATCATATAAAAAAAGGACCTAACAAGGTCCTTTTTTTTTAGAATTTACGCCAATTAAAAAAGCGAGTTTTCCCTGCTTTCAATTCAATTTCTCTGAAAGAAGCCGCCTCGCTTTGATCTCCTGAATATTTGTTTTGAACAGAGATGTTCAATTTGTATTTACCGGGCTTTACTCGGAGACGGACAATTTGAAATTCCTTAGGCAAAAACGACCATTGACGCAAATCAGCCCTGTCAGACGCATGCATGGCGACAGCCGCAATAAATCCTAAAAGCTCATTTTTTTGCCTGATCTGATCGGCCGCTACCTCTTTGGCAACTATTCCACCGATTCGACGGGCAGCCAAAGAACCTTGGTCTTCAAGCAGCGTTTTAATTTCAGCGTCATCAACATTGTAAACGGACCGAGTTTTCGCAAACGAAGTCGAGCCCTGTTTATCGATTCGATCAAGGGTAACAATGGCATTTCTACTTTCTACTGGTACAGGCCGCAAAATGGGAAATCGCGGGCTCCGTGGATTTACATCTTTACGTGCACCCCAGCCATTTTGAAAAATAACAACAACTTCGGCAATATTTGAATCGTACCAAGTAGGGTCCTCTTGAACATTTGAAAACTCATTCTTGAATTTTTTGTACTCATCCATACGTTGGGATTTTTTTGCCGTTCGAACTAAATCGTCTTCAATCCCCGTCATGCGCGAATCAATTCCATAAGCTTCTTTATACGCCAAAAAAGCATCATCATACTTTTTGTCAGCCTCCCAAATTAAAGCTGATAAATATTTAGCAAACGAGTTCAATTCAAATTTCTTTTTTTCTTCTTGTCTGTAAAGTAGATATTTCTCGTTGATCCTGCGAGTTTCAACCAATGCGGAATCTAAATCGTTGAGTTCAAGAAAATTAAGTGCCAAGTAAGCATTAACAAATATTTTTTCAAACGTATCGCCTTTGTATTGAACCACTTCTTCGTTAAAAAGCAAAGAACCGGCTACTCGGCTTATCGATTGATAGTCGAATTGATCAATCAACTTTAGAGATTTCATAAAATAACTATTACTTTCTTGAATTCTTCCTTCAAACTGAAGGAGGGTCGCATAGTCTAAAACATAGATAAGTTGATCGTCAGTAGCTTGATCGGCCAAAACCTTAAGTTCGCTGCTGGCAGATTGCAACTGCCCAGATTCTACAAGGCCGCGAGCTTTAAAAACTTTGCTTTGATAAGTGGCGCACCCACCTAAAAAGAAAATGGCAAAGGTGCAGAGGATACCGGCAGCTACAAAAGAAAAATTTGAAAATACCGCGATTCTATTCATGGCTGTTTTTAAAAAACCTAATTACAGACCGATTGATTTCTTTTTAAACTGCTTTCGCATTTGTTTATAGTTTGACCAAACAATCTTGGAGGTTTTCAAGTTAGTAAGATTCAGAGTCATTTTATAATAAACGGTTTTATCTTTTCCGACTTCTTGAACAATAGAATCCATCCGTCCATTTAATATAAAATCAGCACCAGTTTGGCCGCCAGGACCTTTTTTGGATTCATCGGAAACTACACCTGAATTTTGGTAGTCATATTCGTCTTTAATATCTTGGCGAGCTTCCTTATCAATAAATTCTATTTTGCCAGAATTCATTAATTCAACTCGAAACATATCCATAATGTTTTGAGTATCAATATGTTCACTTGTTTTGTTTTGCAGCTGAGTAACCATCACAACAGGTGGCGCCTTTGCGTTGGCTATGGCAGGGTGGCTTACGACACTGGCAACTAATTCTTTTACCGATTTCTGCATGTCTGTTTCAGACCACTGATCATTTAATAGATTTTCCTTTTCTACATCGTCGTAGCTGCCTTTTACAAAGGCCTTTGGCCCGCATTGAATTGAAAAAATACTTAGCGTTAACAAAAATAAAATTCTGGTTTTCATTTTGTGCTCCTAATTTCGATATTCCAAAAGTCTATAGGCTTTGCCAGTCGAAAACAACTGGCACATGACTCGATGATTAACGTTTGGGGGTAAATAAACCACAAGTTACATAACTGTAACAATACCCGATCTAAAGTCTCGGGTGCAACATCGTTTCAATTGCTACAGAGAACTATTTTGGAACCACTTCAAAACCTTTATAGTCTACTGCAGCGGGACTGCCCTCGGGCGTATCAAGTCTTCTATACGACTTTATCTTGTATGTTGATGGATCCAATTGAACTATCCAGCCATCTTTACGGGCATTTGCCATGAACGCATCAGCCTGAAGTCGACGATCTTCTTCTTTTTGCTTTTGAAGCTTTCGTTCTTCAATTACAGATTCATATACAACTGACCTGGGATCCCTTGGCTTTTTTTTGAGCTCGTTTGTTCTGCCAAAATCTTCGGCCATTTGTTCTATGCGTGGGTCCTCGGAAAAATCCACAATGGGTTGCTCGCTTTGAGGTAAATTGTTGTTAACTTGATCTACAGTGCTTCCGTGGCTAATTTTAATGTTTGCCACCAACGTTTTCAATCTTTCTAATTCCATTTTATCACTTACAGATTTTAAATGATCGTTAACTGTTTCCAAATCATTTGGTTTATGGACGGATGAAAAATCGACCTGCCCTTCCGAGTTCAAATTTAAGTGATCTTCATAGGCGACATACCCACAAAATAAAGCAGACGAAATTAGGAAAAAAATCCCAATCAGTCCCACAAAAAAATTGTTTTGTTTCTGCTTTTTTTTCGTTTTCATCTTGTCCCTATTCTAACATAAAACGGCAATTTCCAGATTGCCTTTTTACTACCTAAATATTTTTTCTCAAATTGAGACTAATTGCTTATCAATACTGCCTTTAAAAGAATATTACCTTCCTTAAATGATCGCGAATCGTTTGTAGTGTTGATAGCTTTAAAGTTCTGGTTATCATAAAAAAGCCCAAGTGCAATCTTTGATTTTTCTAATATGAGATACTGATAACCAATCTGGTAACGGATCTGGGAGGAAATGCTTTTGGGCGCAAAGGCTCCATATTCGAAGTTTAAAGAGACCTGGTTTTTATTATACACAAACCGATAATCCAGACCGACTCCTGCTAATGTTGCCTGTAAGCGGGTCTGAGTTGCCTTATGTAAAAAATCAACAATTTTCGCAAATCCGAAAGGCTGAATTCGCGATTTGCCAAACTGAAAAGGATAGCTCAAGAAACCCGAAAAATCGGTGAATGTTATATTGTCTTCTTTAGCAGAAACAAGAGCCATTGAATAGGAACCGGCCAATTGAAATTTCGACCAAACCGGTTTGGTTTGCAAGTAGGCATCCATGGCAATTCCACTGGACGCCGAACTAACGGAACCGGCGTCAAAAGATAGATTCTTGGAACCAAATCCAAACGTTACTTCTTTAAAAAAGCTCTTGTCAGTGCTGACTAATTCTTTTTTTGGCTCGTCTTCTTTCTTTTTTAATCGAATATTTTGCAATCCCAAATTTAGCTCTATATTTTTGACTGAAAATTTAATTCCACCGATCATGCCATCTTCACGCGCGGTGGACGGCAGTTCGTAAAATTTCCAAGCTTCGCCCTTTCCCCCGCCTTCGACCAATGAACTTTCGCCGCCTTCAATTTCCGCGGGAATCGAAACAACTAAAATAATCTTATCTTCATATTTGTCACAACTTACCCCCATAGGAAACGCCGGGATTTTAAGCTTTTTATCCGTAGGCAAAACAGACGTATTTATGAGGAAGTTTTTGCACTGATCATTAAATAGACGAAACTGGGATTCAGTTACTACTATTTTAAATTCTCTTTCTGTTGCATCTTTGAATTTCACTTTCACTTTATCTTCAAAAATTAATGCATCTATGTTTACAGTGTTACCTTCGACGGCCACATGGGTGGCTTCGTTCCCAGCTTCTGCGGATTCAATCGGTCTATCTAAATTTATTGCACCTTTGTAAACTAAACGTTTTCCGGGTTTAGTTCCAAGAGGTAGAAAAGCCAAATTAAATGGAGCAGACACGTCAGACTTAACCCACGAATCAGTGCCTGATACCGATTTTTTTTCCAAAAGATCGACGCCAGCGGATACCAAGCAAGATGAAAAAAACCCAAAAATCAGACTGATTATTAAAATTAGCCTCATTCAGAAACCGTAAATTGACCGTCTTTTGCCACTTTTACGAGAATTGTTTTTTCCCTTTTTTGAGCAAAATTAAGCGTTATAGGAGGAAGTTTTTCGACTTTCAAGTTATTAAAAACCGATGGCTTAATAATGGCGTCTTTTTTGTTTCCATATTGGTTATAAAAACGAAAGGTGACTTTATAAGTACCTTCGATGGTCTGGTTGGTCATCCAGGATTCCACCCCTGGGCCATAGGTACTATCAATAACAAACTCGCCAGGCGTGTTCGCAATAGTTCTCTTTTTATAGTTGAAGACATTACCTTTTGGATCTTCAACTACCATATCAATATCATGCTTTTCTGTGTCCCATTTTACAAATACCATCATAAAATGATCATCGTCTTTAATTTTTGGTGAATCGTCTACCTTTTTTTTCAAATAAGCATTTTCTTTTGTCATGTCTTTGTTTTTTACATCTAAAATTTTTACGTTAGTTTCAAGTTCCAATAAACTTTTTTTAAGTTTTTTGATTTGTTCCGCTTCCGCACTTTTTGATTTGTCCGTTTTTTCATGCTCGTCAATTTTTTCTTTGGCGTTTTTTTCAAGTTCTCGAATTTTATCTTCCGATTCTTTAACTAATTTTTCGGCAGCCATTTTTTTTTCTTCAATTTTTTTATTTTTTTCCAACGCCAATTTTAAATCTTCTTCATTCTTTAAAACTTCTTTTTTTATTTGAACCAGATTGTCTTCTAGGTCTTTTTTACGCTTTTCATCATCTTTTCTTTTAATTTCAATTAGGATATCGTCTGTGGCAGCCTGTGTTTTTAGCATATTAGTAATGATTGGCCTTGGGGCCTCTTCTGCCGGCTTGGCATCTTTAGTGGGCTTGACTTCAGACAGGAACCCCTCTTGGGATATTTTTTGAAGAGTCTCTTCCATTTTTGCTTTGTTATTTGTAGATAGCACATACATCATTACGAAAAAACCAAATAGTAGAGTCATCATATCGGCATAGCTAACTAGCCATTTTTCGTCGATATGATTTTCATCATGTTCAGAATTGGAGTAAAAATCTTCATCCCGATTATTTGACATTCTTAACCTTCAGAACCGGTCTTAGGGAAATCAATCACGTTTGTTTTATCATGATCGTTTTTCTTTGGAACTAGTTCATCAAGATGATCAGATTCCGGAGGCATTACATAGCTTGCCAAACCAGTGCCGACGACGGGTGCTTTAAAAAAAATGTTTCGCAAATACACTTGGTCGCGAATTGGTAACTGGCTAATCAAGGTCTCTGCAATGATTTTTGGCGCGACACCCTGTTTTATCATAGCGATTCCATGCACAATCAAACTTCTGGTAAAAAAATCATCATTGGCTACCCGAGCCGCGTAGTCTGCGAGGGGTAAGAAGACAAAATTTGCAATGGCAATACCCCAGAAAGTAGCAACTAAAGCAACAGCCATCGCGCTGCCAATTCCGTCCATTCCGGAAGCATTTAAACCCATCATCATTTCTATCATTCCCGAAGAAGCGCCTAGTAAACCAAGACCAGGTGGAAACTTCGAAATTGAAAGCAACATTTTGTGATCCTCCTGATACCTTTTCTTGAAGGAATCTCTTCGATTTTTTAGAATAAGGACTAGGTCATCATACCCTAATGCAGATTTAGACAGAAGCTTAAGCGCTTCCTTCAAAAACGGATTGGATACTGAATAGTTTTGCAAAAATCCGCTTTGATCTTTTTTGTATTCATCAGAAATTCTTATAAGATCCGCAACGACAAATAAATCTACAGTCTTTTTCTTGAAGAATAGTCCGTAGACCAAAAAATCAAGCATTTCTTTCAATTTTCGAAACGGAAACGCCAAAAGCGTCACGCCAAGAGTCCCACCCAGCACTAGAATCAAGGCATGCAAATTTAGGAAAATTTCGGGATTTTTTGATCCGTGGATAACACCAAAAAATACTACAAATGCAATTATGGCTGTGCCCAACAATGACGATAAATTCATACATTTAGGATCGGCTTTAAAACCAAAAGGTTGATAGGAATATAAAGATAAAGCCTAGGTCTGACGGTTGAGTTTTGGCTCTATCGGTAACTGAATAATAAATTCAGTTCCAACCCCGACCTCCGACTTTACTTGAATGTCTCCACCATGTTTTTGAATAATTCCATAAGTAATACTTAGGCCTAGTCCAGTCCCTTGCCCCACACCTTTGGTGGTAAAAAATGGATCAAATATTTTATCCAAATTTTCTGCCGGAATTCCACTGCCACTATCTTGAATCGAAACCTGAATCCAACTGTCTTTGTCTTTAATTGTTTTTACATGGATCCAAATAGTTCCGACACCTTGAATTGCTTGAATTGCATTCGACAAGAGATTTACAAAAACTTGACTAATTTGACTGGCAAAACATTTGATTTGCGGAATCGGTTCATAATCTAATTTAATTTCAATTCTATTTTTAATTTCGCCCTGGAGAAGATTAAGAGTCGTTTCAATTGTTTCTTTGATATCAATTTCTTTTATTTGGGACTCATCAATTCTAGAAAAATTTCTAAGTCCCAATACGATATCTCGAGTTCGACGGGCCCCTTCTTCACAGGAAGAAATTAATTTAGGTAAATCGCTGATAATATATTCAAACTCCAAATCCGCTTTTCTTTTTTCAAGACTACCGGGGTCTATGCCGGCCGATTGCACCAAATCAATTAATTTGGCTGAATAATCACGGAGATAGCTCATATTGCTATAAATAAAGCTTATCGGATTGTTCAGTTCATGCGCGACCCCTGCGACTAGCTCGCCCAAGGAAATCATTTTTGCAGAATGAACCAATTTTTTCTGTGTGTCCTTGAGTTCTCGATTCGCAGCTTCCAACTCCTGTACTTTTTTCTTAAGGTCATTTCTGGCCTGCCAGATATTTATACTCATTTGATTGAAGCTTTCTGTTAGTAACCCAATTTCGGTGTCATTTTTAATGGGTATTGTAACAGCCTGTTCTTGCATCTCAAACGAATGCAAAGCCTCTACTAGATTATTTAGTGGCGCAAGAATCCACTTGCTAGTGATAATTACTGTAATTATCAAAAATATTATAACTATGCCAACCACACTAAAATAGGCCAGGTTAATTTTTTTCAATACCTGCCTGGAATCCGACTTTGAAACTCCGAGTGATAAAAGGAATCGCGAATGACCCCATTCCATGAACGAAACATAGAAACCGAATGGGGTATTTTTTATTGGGACTTCGACAATGGGATCTTTTGAGTAGGCAACAGATTGAATTCTTTCAAAAATGCCATCGGTTTTGCTAGTTTTAAAACTCGAAAGTATAATAGTGCTATCTTCCTTACCCAGAGCGAATTCTAATTTAAGCCTATTTTTTAAACGATTTACAAATACCGAATCTAAGTAAATTTTTTGGTGAAGATACCCAATCGTCTTTTTGCTTTGATTTTGAACTCTGGACAACAATGTTAATAAAATTCGGTCATCTGTGTATTCTAAAATCGGTATATCTTTTGCTATTTTTAATGCAGCAATATATTTTTCTGAAAGAAAAGTCGCTTCATCATTATTGGATTCAAGGTCAACTTCGTTTTTATCATTCTTGATTATCTTTGCTACCTGTTTTGCGTCTCTATTAAAAAAAATCAACTCTGAGGAAAATTCTTGTAAAATGTAATCCTGCCCCAATTGATTGAGGCTTTGTTTATCGCTGATTGATAAACTATAAACTAGAAGCGGATCTTTCAAATAACGATCGCGACGAACCTGTAAACCTGACTTGAAATCGGCAAGAATCACTTCAATTTCACGAGAGTTTACGGACAGTCGTTGCAGCAATTCTTTATCAATAGCTTGCTCATATTTAATGGAAGAATAGTAGGCCACGAAAACTAGAGGCAAAAGTGAAAGCAGCAAAAACCACATTATGATTATGGTCCTTATTGACCGTTTCGCTTTTTTCCTCTTTAAAGTTATCTTCCTCATGTTTTGAAAACCCTAGAATTCCCGCTGTATCTTTTAGCTTGGGAAATTCGTGACTATTTGTTAACGGTCGCTTTTTCTTCAATTGTAAAAAGAAGACGAACAATTCCGTCTGGCATTACTCGTGGGTGAGCTTCTTTTATCATTTTACCTGTTGAAAAATCCTTTAGTAACGCTTCAAGTTCAGCTAGTTTGGCTTCAGGAACAGTAAAATGAAAGTAGTAAAGATTTGGTGATTTTTGCCACCCAATCTCAACTTCTCCAGCTTTTTGACCGCCTAGCTCAAGGATGCGATCTTTAATTTTTGGTGAAATAGCTACAGCATTTGTAACTTGAAATTGACCTCGATAAATCCAGCCAGATGATTTAGGTTGTATCACTTTTTCAACGGTCTGGGCTACAACTGCAACCGGAGGTTGAGTGGGCAACTCAGCTTTCTGTGGTTCCACCTTTGACTTCAATTCCACCGCTTTTGGTGGCGTATTGGTAGCAACTAATACCGGGGCTTGCTTTACTTCTTCATCGACAAACGAAGGATTTTGTTTGTTTGCTTCAGGCTGTTCTCCAGCTTCTGTTTTCTTTTTTCGATCTACTTCAGCAATTACAAATTGATTATCGGTGCTATCGTTTAAATGGACAATTCTATTTAAGGGCAAAACATTCAATACAAATACTAGCAGCAGTCCAACCAGGCAAGCCTCAAGAATCCATTTAAATCCTAGTGGCCATTGGTGCCATCGTAAACGATTTACAATAAAATTAACTTGGGATGACTGTTGTTCAATTTGCTTAATTGCAGCATCATTCACCAAAGTTTCACTTAACTTTTCGCAGTACTGCATTCCATTAATCAACCTAATGAATTCATTTTGTAGTTCAGCACTTGATTCCATCACTTTTTCAACCGAAGTTTTTCTCTCTTTGTCTAAGGTGTCTCGAGCAAATTCAAAAAGCAAATGATTGGCGGTAAATTCGCTCATTTCCCTGCCATGAATTTTTTTTAACTTTGCTATTTCCACACGCATCCTGGTTACTTCATTAAATATGTGTTTGATCCCAATTTTTTTAAAGCGCTTGCAATTCGATAACGGTGGGTTCCTTGGGAAATATTCAATGCAACTAGAATATCGTCTTCGGCGACCTTAATTACTAAACCCCAAATTAAAGAAATTAATTCACTTTTTGAAATTCTCTTATGAAACTCTTTCCAGGGTCCCAACTCCAAGTCGGCAGGTAAAATCCAAAATTCGCCCACGTTTTTCGTAATGTAAACTTCCGTATTTTTATTTTTTGAAAAATAGTCTGTAGCGATTTTGATCATAATTTTATTTAAATCAGATCCAGGTTTAAGCTTTTTTAATTTTTCGATTGTTTTAATTGTGAAATGAATCGACATTGTTTCGTTCATTAGTGAAAAAAAAAAGAAAAGTGACAAAGGACGAACAAAGGTTTTTATATCAATTGGATCATTTTTGGTTTTTAGATCCACTCGTGTTTTTTCCTATTCTACCGTAAGTTGTCTTAGAAGATCCAAGTTATCCAATACTTTGCCAGAGCCCAGAACCACACAACTCAATGGATCTTCAGCAATAGAAACAGGCAATCCCGTTCGCTCTCTGAGGAGCACATCCAAATTAGCCAGCAAAGCGCCACCACCAGTCAATACGATTCCATTATCCACGATATCTGAGGCTAATTCTGGCGGAGTTTTTTCAAGTGCGGTTCGAACGGCGTCCACCACTTCAGACAATGGATCCATCAAGGCGTCATTTACTTGAGACGACGTAACTTCAATGGTTTTGGGCGCGCCGGCAACTAAATCGCGGCCTTTAATTTCCATTGTTCGCTCTTCTTCAAAAGGATACGCGTTTCCAATTTCAATTTTGATTTTTTCTGCAGTTCTTTCGCCGATCAGTAAATTAAACTGTCTGCGAATATAATTTACAATTGCTTCGTCAAATTTATCGCCCGCAACTTTGATTGATTTACAATAAACAATACCGCCCAAGGAAATAACAGCAACCCCGGTTGTGCCGCCACCCATATCAACAACCATATTTCCGCTTGGTTCGGTGATGGGCAAACCCGCACCAATAGCAGCAGCCATAGGTTCTTCGATTAAGTACACTTCTCGAGCACCCGCTGATTGAGCAGCTTCACGAACCGCCCGCTTTTCTACTTGAGTGATTCCATAAGGAACGCAAATAATTATTCTTGGGCGCATAAAGCTTTTCTTTTCGCCCATTGATTTGGTTATGAAATATTTTAACATCGATTGCGTAACTTCAAAGTCGGCAATTACACCGTCTTTGATAGGCCGAATGGCGACGATACTGCCGGGAGTTCGACCCAGCATTTCTTTTGCTTCTTTTCCTACAGCTAATACGCGATTCTGCAGTCCTCGATAGTTTTTTTGAACGGCGACTACCGATGGTTCATCCAAAATTATGCCACGGCCTTTCACATAAACTAATGTGTTCGCAGTTCCTAAATCAATTGCTATGTCATTTGAAAAATAATCTGAAACTTTGTCTAAAAATCCCATGTTCATCCTGTTTCGGGTCAGTTGTTACTCACATCAAAAAGGTGAAAAATACCGATATTTTGACGTACCTCCAAGATTGTAGGTTTCCATAAAATAAGTGTCAATGCGGATATTTATGCTCAAGTGCCTCAAAAAAACGCTT
>JAYTTH010000004.1:0-2930 GCA_043745515.1 Pseudobdellovibrionaceae bacterium
TGGGTCCATAGGATATGAATAAGGTCTCTACCCCAAGTCTACGGCGGGGTAAAGACTCATATTCCAAAGGTAAATTATTTCACGTTTAAAGTGTGGGGACTTAGGCTCATATAATAAAGCGATCGTTTAATAGAATTGCTGGTTGTACTAGTGGGATCGGATGCCACGGCCTGAGCTACCCGAGTTGATTCGCCTGATTGCGAACGGGAAAGCTTCATCGCTAGAGTGCCCTTTGTATTTAGCTGAATCGTATTAGGTGTCAGAACAAAAAGGCCGAGTCCATTTTGCCCTTGTCCACCTGTAAAAACTCCGGCCACACCGTTAATTTTAGAGGCTGCTGGCATTGGAAAAAACAAGCTCGCACCGCCGGGAATATATTTCCCTATAGAATCAAAGGCGGGGATGACTAGGGCTAACCCAACCATAAATTGAGTCGCATTGGCGCCGACGAAGATTTTTGAACTGTCTTTTATTTTTATAGAAACCACCCCGTCCATGCCAGAAATAGGAATTTGATCACCGTTAGGTAAAAGCTTGTCTTGAGCCAACGCGTTTCCTTTTAAATTGTTTAAGTTAGCCTGCACGGACAACTGGTTGGAGCCGTCAATTCCTGTCGACAAAGAAACCTTTCCTAAAACCTCACCTGGTTTTTTGGGATTAAAGATTGGCAAACTCAAGGAGGGAAATGTCAAGGCTCCCAATTTGATTTTTGAATCCAGGTTTACCCATTGATTTTGATCCTGATCGACGGTTGAGGAAACCGTTATCGATTGGATAATTGAATTAGATCCGCATGCGGACAGAAATAGAACGCTACTTAACAAAAATAATATTTTTGTCATGGTATCTCCATAGTTTTGTGTTGTGAGAGTCATAAAGGATTAAGACAAACTGCGGAGCAAGTGGTACATGGGTAGTTGACGAATGCCGAGTTATCCTTAACTCAAAAGATTTAATTCATTTAAATCCAATAGGTACTCGAGCAAAATTCAATCCTGGCCAAAATTGATACGGAGTATTTTTATCTGGTTGAAATGAAGAGAGAATTTCATTTTGATAACTTTGAAAAAGTGTCGTGAAATCGAGTCTGTCGAGTTTTGTTTCGATGTGGGTAAACTTTAAAATATCTAACTAGCGGCGGGAAGTTGAAGGCGTCGACTTTTTGAAAATCGAGGATTGTGGACTTATTCGACACTCTGTTGAATATGTGCTGAAAAAATAGAAAAAAGCGACTAAAGTCTTTCCGACTAAAGACCATCAGAATTGTATCTTCATCATTTTCATTGCACTTAAGAGCGTTTTTTCCTGAAATGGAGTGAGTTTAAAACCATAGGAAATTTATGACATCTATAAGTGCTGTGATCGGGTGCTTTTTTATGCTTCCCTTTTTTACGTTTGCTGCTGTTGAAGAGCGCCAGACAGGTAAGAAAATATCGGATTCAAAAAAACCAATTTCAATAACGTTGGACCGACCCCGGGCTGGCTGGACAGTGGATCGCATGGTTGAAATTGCTGGCAAAGTCAGCGATGTAAAAGTAGATCCTATTACCATTAATATAAATGGTGATAAATATTTAATTCGTACAATCAATGGCGAATTCAAAAGAAAATTTCCGGTAACCCAGGGAAAAAACTACATCGAAGTGTCGGCTACCAATAAAGCCGGTACATTTAAAGAAAAGAAATCTGTGTTTGCTAAAGTTCCCAATCTTCCTTTTCTGGCGGTGCTGACAAGTGACACGGACAATGTGTATACAGATTTACATATATACGAACCGAAATTAGGTGAAGAAGACGCCAATGCTAAGCCGACGACTCACATTTATTGGGCCGATACCAGTTCTGAATCAGGTGGACGATTCTATTTAAATGAGCAGGGTGGAAGTTTTGACCAACCAGGATACGGTCCCTATTTGTATTCGCATTCTTCGCCGCCAACTGGGATTTATCGAATTGATGCGAACTATTGGCCAAGCGGTGATAAAGCCCATACATTAGGAACATTGAATTTGACACTTTTCGGGGGAACGTCGAATGAAGTCAAAAAACGAGTTCATATCCCATTGGTAACTCCAGGTGAAACGGTCACTCTAGCATATGTAAAAATTCAAAAAGGAAATGGCGTCAGTGTTTATGTGCCGTCCCTAGAAGCAAAGCCTAAAAAAGGTGAATGGCCAGATTGGGTTATTGAGTCGCCACTTACTCGAAAAGGAACCGAACCATAAAATGCGGTTCCTACTAATTTTTTTTATTTCACCATTCCTAATGTTGGCTTGCCAATCCACGCAGGTAAATCCGCAAGAGCCGATTGAAGGTCAGGCTTTTTACAAAATGAAAATAATTAGAATTGCTCTTGATCAATCGGAAACTCCATCTCCGGCTTGGGAGCCTCAGCAAAGGGATTGCGCTGGGTTTGTCCGCTTTGTTTACAGAAACGCGGTGAATGACAAAAATCCAATGTGGCTCTCTTGGCAGGATGAAAAAACAAATTTTGCAACTGCGGAACTTTTAGTGACCAAAAATTTCACAAAAATAAGCGATGAAATTGGCGATACTGCTAAAACTGGGGATATTCTTGTGTTCCACCGTGAGGACCAGAAAAAAGAAGATCAGTGGCATCTCATGATTTTAATGGAATCACCATGGGAGCAGAATAAGTGGCTAGTGACCTATCACAATGGCGCTCACGATGAAACCGGTGGTGTCAAAAAATTATGGTTGAATGATCTAATAAATGCACCGCAGGAAAACTGGAAACCAATTAAAGATAATAGAAATTATGTAGGAGTGTACAGGTGGAACAAATGGGTCAAATAACGAAATCGATTTTTCTAGTTCCCTTTATAGTAACTTTTTTCCTGGTTCAAAAAGGTCATGGTGCTAAAGAGTATCCCTTTAATCCTTCGTTGGTCGCCTCGGTTAAAAACTCT
>JAYTTH010000005.1:0-2920 GCA_043745515.1 Pseudobdellovibrionaceae bacterium
ATCATTCAAAGGTCCCCAAAAACGAAA
This sequence comes from Pseudobdellovibrionaceae bacterium, assembly GCA_043745515.1. GTDB lineage: Bacteria > Bdellovibrionota > Bdellovibrionia > Bdellovibrionales > Bdellovibrionaceae > UBA2316. The sequence continues at coordinate 28 of JAYTTH010000005.1, forward strand.
AAAGTGGGTTTTTCCCACTTGGACGTAGGACTAACAAAAAAATATTATAGAATCAAGCATTTATCTTTATAGATAAGCAAAACAGATAAGCAAAACCCACTCTTGAATCCCGTTCATTTCATTAACCAAGCTGATCACCCACGGCAACGCTTAAACTATAATTAATCGCCCGTTTTCCGTCAGGATAGTAACCTTGGCGGGTCGAAACTTGGTTAAAACCGATGCGCTCATAAAAGGCAACAGCTGCCTTGTTGTCCTCGTGAACCTCAAGCCACACCTCTACCGTTTGGCCATGTGCAGCAATTAGGTTTCTGAACAGATTTTCACCGGCACCAGTCGCTCCTTTTCTAGAATAGATCAGGAAAATCTCTAATATGGTGTCCATAATTTTAAACAGAACAATGGCGTCGATTTGACTGCCATTAGGATACGTAAGCGCCAGACTCAGAGTCCCGCCGGCTACGCCTTTCATGATTGATTCAGCCGTCCAATTTACTCCGATCGTTCCAAGGTTACGGCGACTGGCAAGCAAGTCTTCTATTTTGGTTTTGTCGTTTTTGGAGAGCACTCGATATACAGTGTCGATCTTAACTTGACTCATTTGTGTAGTTTTTCACTTTGTATTTCTTTTTAATGATTTCAAACCAGGCTTTTAACCGTTCCTCTAACTGCTGTTGACTTAAAAAACTCTTAATATTTTCTTTGAACTCTGCAAAAGGAACTTGGCCAAACTTAAGGCGATTTTTGTCGAAATAGTCTTTAGCTTCCCCATCTGTAATGAATCCCTTCATCGAATCGGATTTAACCTTAATGAATTTCTTAGATATTAATTTTCGTTTCAAAAATTTTTCAAACTCGGCCGTTGACGTCTGAAGAGTCTTCCAGTCTTTTGACGTCGCCAGGTTTTTTTGGGCCTTGCTCATAGTTTCTTTAAATTCATCCTCACTCATTTGATTGAATTCGAATACACTGGATTCTGTTTGCACTACGATTTCCAAAAGCACTTGGGCCACTTCCACATTAAATCGTGAGTCATCGGGCTGAATCAAATTCAAATTTTTATCGGAAACGATCCCTCGCTCAAGAAAATTAACAATCTGAACTTCTCTGGAGGTCACAACTTGATCTGCAGCCGTGCCGACAACTTTCGAAATCAAAACCGAATCGACACTTCCGGCTTTTTTAGCCTGATTTCGCTTCAATATCATATTTTTAGGACTCGTGTTGTCTACTGCCAACGCCAAAAAGCCTGACAAAAGACTAATAATAAAACACTTCATATGCCCTATGGTAAAAAAAAAACACCTGTCTGAACAGATGTTTTTTCAAAGAAAGAGTGAATTATAGTAAATTAGCGATTAAAACTGAACCTTAGCTGTTACACTGACTAAAGTAGCGTTCAAAGACTCGATAGCAGAACCATAATAAGGCTGGTACGCGTACGCTGACGAATTTCTTCGAGACGACAAGTTAAAGAAATAACGGTAGTCGACGCCAATTGTAAACTTAGGGTTAAAAACAAGATCCACTCCCGCATCAACACCCAAATCAATGGCATGTGACGTAGTTGAAGAATCACTGTTGTTATTTACATAAGGCGACCGTGCCCATTGAAATGATCTATAAGTATATTGGCCAAGACCACCAAGAAATGGTTTTACCATTCCAAAAGGCAAATAATACTTCATGCCGATTGAACCAGAGTACTGATTGATATCCATATCAGGAGCTATTGCTCCATCACGGTAGATCGGATTCATCGAATAGTTTGAATAAACAAAGCTGCCTTCAACAGCATAAGTATCATCATATTTTGTTCCAAAAGTTGCACCCAAAGCGTAATTTCCCCGCACGTTGGTAGAATCTGGATGATCAGGAAATCCAACTAGTGCCGAAAAATATCTAGTTTCAACTGGAGTCACCGGAACTTGTTCTTCGACCTTTAATGCCGATTGAATTTCTTCACGAATTGCTTCTCTGGTTAAAGCATCTTTATGTTCGACTTCAGCTGGCGGAGGTACGACCTGCTGGACAACGACTGGAGGAGCCGGTGCTGGCACAACTGTTTGCGGCGGCGCAACGGGGGCAACCACCGGTTGTTCCGCAGGTTTGTTATTCATTTGATCAAATTTGTTTCCAAATAGAATGTCAGCGCGACGTTTTTCATCGTCCAATCGTGACTGTTCTAATTTTTCAACAATTTTAGTTTCCGTTTGACCTTCAGCATCGACGCGCGATTTTCTCATCTGATCAGCGCGCGATTCTACAAGCGGCGTAGCTTCGACAAACGTAGTCGGTTGCTTTTGAATCTGCTGAGTCTGAACTTGAGTCGCTGTATTCTGACTAGGAGTCGCTTGATTTAAAATATAGATCGGCTGCGTTGCTGATCCAGAACCCTGAATAGTTTGTGGTTGAGCATGACGTCGCGCTGAGTGTGCAGCTGGCGCGCTCGTGGTGTAAAGTTGCTCTAATTCTGAATCGACTTCAGTTTCAAGCGCAGCCCCCTGTGTAAATCCAACCCCTGGAATTAAAGAAAGGACCGCAAGGACGAAAAACAATTTCATAGAAACTCCTTGTGGTAAAACGTAAAACATTCCGTTTTGCATACCAGCAATCCGAAGGCCAAATTTTGTTACTTTGTATGTTTGGGGTTAACTCATTGAATTGGTACCCGATTGAGTCTGCTTGAAAAATGTTCACGAAACCCCTGAATGATAAAAAAGTGACTATAAACGATACCGCTCATGAAAATATTTCTTGAAATGATCTAGAATCATCTGTAGATTTTGAAACCGCATTTGGCCTTGTGGTGGAATTGGTAGACGCGCTGGACTCAAAATCCAGTATTCGCAAGAATGTGGGAGTTCGATTCTCCCCGGGGCCACCAAAATTT
>JAYTTH010000006.1:0-2905 GCA_043745515.1 Pseudobdellovibrionaceae bacterium
GCCCGTGAGGCCGATACGAATCTGTATCTTGATGAAATAAAATGGCTTGCCCGCCTTGCCCATCGAAATTTTTTCCTTCCAAATGGAATTTTAGAGCCGATTAAAAAGTCTTTTGAGACTGAATTCCCTGCCACTCTATTGAACCAGGCACGGCCTAATAGACTAGCCGCTAAATATCAAACTAAAGCAAACCGCAAAAAGCGTGAATACAAGCTGACTCTTTTTAATTATGAGACAATTCTATTGGTCGCCGATTTTTTATACGAACGTGATGAAGATCAAAATAATTCGTTTACACTGAGTGGAGTAAACGTAAGGCGCAATAGCAAACAATTACAGAGTGATCCTGATCTTGCTGACTTTACTGACCGAGGTTATTTTTTAAGCCTTAGTGGTGGAATTAACCATATTTCAATCTCTACTTTCAATTTCGCGGTTTTTGGACAAAAAAGTATCGTAATGGACCGTATCTATAATTACGATAAAATTAACGGTCTGATTTATTTGGATTTAAATTCAGACATTAATCAGGCGCCTGCTTTGTCCAAAGCTCCAAATTCTGATTACATAGCAGCGCAGAATAAAATAGAAATCTATGTCGGGATCATTGATTGGGGCATAGATACAACCCATCCAGATCTTATGAATAAAATTACAAATTTTGGTACGACGGACTTTCCTGCTTTTGGCTTTAGAAACTCAAGACCAGGAATCCCTGATGAATCCCTTGGCAGCAACGACACTCTTACGATTGAAGGTCATGGAACGCATGTTTCTGGAATTGCAACCAACGATTCAAGAATAGGGTTGATTCCAATAGTAGGAGCGCAGTATTTGGAAGCCGTCGACTTTGCCGTTAGTCACGGCGCTAAAATTATCAATGCATCCGTGGTCAGCGCTGATTCTAAAACATTTGTAAATTTAAAAATGGCAATGGAAAAACACCCAAATATTCTATTTGTTATTTCAGCAGGCAATAATTCTAAAAACACTGATTTTACCTCATCGGTTTATCCGGCTGTTTATCTAAAACCTAACCAGATAAATGTGGCGGCTGTCGATAGCACCGGGCACCTTGCCCGGTTTTCAAACTTTGGCAGAATGACAATTCATTTTGCCGCCAATGGCGTCGAGGTACGTTCAGCCTATAGCCAAAGTTCCTATCGAAAAATGTCAGGCACGTCTATGGCAGCTCCGCAAGTCACTCGCGCAGCCGCGCGGATATTAATGGCCAATCCGCAGTTGACCCCAATTGATATAAAAAATATTTTTAAGTTATCGCTTATTCCAACCGTCGAGCTTCAAAACAAAACTATCTATGGCGGGTATATGGACGAAGAAAGAGCCGTCCATTTAGCAAAATTTTATCACCCTTAGGTCTCGTCAATTCTAGTAGAGAATAACTATCTGTATCCCAAGCGCTGAAGTACAGCAGGGATATAGGTGAAATCGATATAAGTACCATAGTTGCTGCCCATCAAACCACGAGATACGCCGCCGTCATGAATCCCTACGATTTGCAAAGAATTAACATCGACGATAGCCGCCCCGCTGCTGCCTGGATTTGTATCGCAATTATGTTGAAGCATACTATTGTTTATTCCGTAAGTAAGAGCCCGACTGATTTCACACAGACCTGACCATAACAATGGGCCTTTAAAGGGGTGAGAAAAAATCGTAACTCGCGCGCCCAGCGACGGTCGCCCTTGAAGCTGAACTCCTACTGCCGCTCGCGGTGCCACATCCACGCGAAACAACGCATAGTCTTTTTGATTGCTGTCTTCTAGCACTAAAACTTGCCGGCATGTGCTGACTAGTGAAGGTTGACGTCCTTGACGATCACCCCAGTAAACTTGGATATCGGGACACGACGTTCTGTATTTAGCAACCTTAGTCGCATCAAAACAATGACCTGCTGAAATTACCAGCCCATTGCCAATATGAGTGCCCGTGCACCCCATAGACATCATGCCAACGGCTTCTGCGACGTCTCTGAGTTTAAAAGGAATATTTATTAAATTAGCTTCGACTGTATGAAAATCACTGCCACCAATCACTTTGTCGCCTATAGGATTTCCGATAACCACTGCAAAACTTTTTATAGCAACTAGCAAAACCAAAAACATCGCAAGGCCAAACTTCATGCAATCCCCTTTTAGAAAACTAAGTAACTCACCCCAAATAAGTGAGACCACATTTCTATAAAAGAAAAGCGACCGTTTTGATACTGATTTATTTGTTGCCACTTGGTTCGATAGTTCAAACCCCAACGTTCGTTCAACCGATAGCGTGTCTGAAATTCATACTGCTGAGATCCGTAGTTTTGTACATATTTCCCATCTTTATCGTCGAAAAGCTCTACAATCGAATAGCCTACTCCGACGTATAAACCCACATTATGAGAGTTATAAACAGACACCATCAAATTCATAAAATTGGTTGAAAACAACACTTGATGTCCTGTTGGAAACGGCCAGGAACTATCGTTACTTACCATGGAAAAATTATAATTTCCGATGCTCATGTGACTGGGAAAATCGACTTCTTTTACCGATTGGAAATAAACATCCAAAGAAAATCCTGCCGTATTGGGATTGCTTTGATCTGAAAAATGACCAGTCCCCATGGTCGGTCCCGTGAAAACATCCAAGTCCAGAAAATTTTCCAGTCGCAAAGAATCGGCAAAAACAGTTCCGCTTATTAATATAAAAATAGAAACAATTTTAAACATTTCGTCTGTACTCCCCACCCACCTCATAAAGAGCTTGGGTCATTTGATATAAACTACAATGCCTTGAGGCTTTCATCAAGGATGCAAAAATATTTTCGCCTCGTAAAGCTGTGGCTTTAAGTTCAAATAATAATTCATCTGCTTCTGTTTTGTGATCTTTCTGCAATTTTATGA
>JAYTTH010000007.1:0-10741 GCA_043745515.1 Pseudobdellovibrionaceae bacterium
TGGCTGCGTGAGGAAGTTCGCGATAGGTCAACACGAATGTATTTTTTCATAAGACAATGGCTGTTGTTTTTAAATCGAAAATTTCAGTTGGACGATTTGTTTTTCTATTTAACGATCGAAGATGTATTTCTATTTCTGGAAAATCCGCAAAGTCGCAGTGAAATTGCAAATCGAGCCCGTGAAACTAAAAAGTATGGTCAAGGCTTCGAATCCTTCAAGAATCCAAACGAAGTAGGATTAAAATCAAACCCAGCTCTTTCTAGGTCATCGAATGGCAATGAAAAAATGTTGATTGGGTTGCCGTGTTCCCCGGGGCGTATTCAGGGGGTCGTGCGTGTGCTAAAATCAATACAGGAATCCCAATACCTAAAAAATGGTGAAATCATGGTGGTGCCATTTACCGATCCTGGTTGGACTCCTCTTTTTGGGTTGGCGGCAGGGGTAGTCACTGAAACAGGGGGATTGTTATCACATGCGGCGTTAATCGCACGCGAGTATTCGATTCCTGCAATTCTAAATATACCCGACGCGACAGAAAAATTAAAAACAGGAATGAAAATAGAGCTTGATGGAAGCTCTGGACATATTCTAATTTTAGATGATGTCTGAAAGTCTAATTGATCACTATCAAGATTTTGTAAAACCACAGCTGGGGCAATTGCTTAAGATTTTGCGCCTTGATAAAAATTTTCAAAAGGCAGACGGTGATATTTTAACTTATACCTCGGCAGGAAAAAGCGTTGATGTTTATGACTTTTTGGGCGGTTATGGTAGCGCCATTCTGGGGCACAATCCAGATTTCTTAGTCGATCAAGTGAATCTATTTTACGCAAGTAAACGGGCTACTCAGGCACAAGCATCGCTTCGTTCTGAAACGGCTGAGCTTGCTAAAAAACTCAGTGAAACGATTCAGGCTCAGCTGGATACTGAGGATCGATTCATAAGTACATTTGCAAGTACTGGCACTGAAGCTACTGAAGTTGCCATTAAAAATTCACTTTTATTGTGGGAACAAAAAAAAGAAATTCTTAAACAAGAACTGCTTGCGCTGCTTCATTCATCACCATCGAATCAAAATGAATTGAATCAGTTTAATTTGATAGTCACTGAAATTGACTCAACAGTTCCTATTCTTATTTCCTTATTTCGAAGCTATCATGGCAAAACAACGGCAGCTGTTCTGTCTTCAAGCAATGACTATTATAAAAAAATGTATACAAGCACCGTTTTTGAATCCGTTTTTCTAGATTTAGGCTCCAAAACAGATTCTGATATTCGTGAGCTCTTTAGGAAAATAAAACAGTTTTCCCTTAAAAATCAAGCATTAGCCCATTCGCCTTTTATTGGATTTATTTTTGAGCCAATCCAAGGGGAGGGCGGGATCCGAGAAGTTCCAGAAAAAGAGATTAAAAAAGTTTTTGATTTTTGCAGACGTATCGATGTGCCAACTATCGCAGATGAAATACAATCTGGAATCTATAGAACGGGCACCTTTTTAGCCTGCGCGAAATTGCAATTGAGCCCTGATATTGTGTTGCTAGGTAAAAGTTTAGGTGGGGGAATTAGTAAAATTTCAGTTATGTGCTGTCGGGAAAATTTTTATAGACGCGAACTGGGAACAATTCACTCTTCAACTTTTGCAGAAGATGATTTTTCATCTTTGATAGCATTGAAAACATTAAATTATTTGGAACTCAAAAAAGAAGACGTTCAGAAAAGGGCCAGTAATTTCGAGAATGAGGTTAAATCATTTTTTAGAAAACTTATTGAAAGATTCCCTCATTGGATCAAAGAAGTTCGAGGTCGTGGTTTTTTTATTGGAGTTGAATTTAATTTTTTAGAAAACGACAACGTTCCTACATTATTATACTCGTTAGCCATAAATGGACATGCTTCCTATTTGTTGATGAGCTATTTATTAAACCGACATCAAATTCGAGTGGGGGTAACATTAAGTTCACCCGAGACACTTAGAATCGAGCCTTCGGCTTTTGTTTCTGAAAATGCTGTCAGAAAGCTAAAAGCAGCTTTTGAAGATTTGTTGGAAACTATCGATCAAAACAATTTAGCTAAATTGTTGTCCCATGTATTTTCAAACGATGAAATCATGCCCGACCGGAAACCTTTGATTAAAAGAAATACTCCTAAAGAAAGTGGAACTAGTGATGTCGGTTTTTTGGGGCATATTATTAATTGGGATCATGCTCAGCGCTTGGATCCCGTTTTAAAAAGCGTAAAAAAAGAGCGATTAAAAAAGTTTTTTACAGCCTATGCTGAATTTAGCCAGCCGTTTATCTATCATCAACAAATTATTGAATCTGAAAGTGGTCAAAAGGTACGTCTTAATTTGTTTGGCTTAACAGTTGTTTCAGATTTTTTCGAAGATGATTTGAAAAAGATGAGTTCCAGTTTGATCGAGCCAATTCAGGAGTTTGTAAACCAAGCTCGAAACGAATCGATGACAATGGCAGGACTTGGCCAATTTACGAGTATTGTTACTAGAAATGGTACAGTCCTAGATTCCGAAGGTGTTTCGATTACGACGGGCAACAGTCTGACGGCTGGACTATCGATCGATGCTTTGGAAGAATTTGTTATGAAGCGGAATTTGAAATTTGAAGATCTAAATATTGGTATAGTGGGATTTGCAGGTAATATTGGCCGAATTCTGACGCAGGTCTTGGGCGGATACGGAGCACGGTTAACTTTGCTTTATAAAGAGCCCTTCTCGTCGAGTCGACGATTTCAGTTGGCGGTCGAAGACATTCTAAATACATCCCAAATTGTTAAATCTAAATTAGAAATGACATCCAATTTTAATGATCTAAAAAAATGTGATGTGGTGGTTTTAGCAACAAATTCGGTTATAGAATTGTTAACCAGAGACCATTTAAAAGAAGGGTGTGCCGTGGTGGATATTTCTGTCCCATCAAACGTTTCTCGAGATATCAGAAATTCTAAAGATTTTTTTTACATTTCGGCAGGCCTCGCTCGATTGCCAAAAAATCAAAAAATCGATCACCCCTGGCTGCCATTATTGGCTGGAGATTGCTTTGCATGTTTAGCGGAAACACTTGTACTTGGACTGAGTGGATACAAAGAATCATTTTCAAAAGGCGTGTTAACTTTCGAAAAAGTTGATTTAATAAGGACCTTAGCTAAACAGCACGGATTTACCTTTACAAGAAATTTTTGATAGGGAGCCTAAGAATGTCCTCTTACGAGATACAAAATCAAAAAACGAAAGAGCGCTATTCTTTATATGCAAAGTTTTATCCCATTTTGGCTTTAGCGGCTTACTATTTGATTTGGCGAGGAAACATTTTTAAGCACATTCAGTTTTTTAGAGATATTTTGAATTCGCAGGAAACTGTTTTGGATGTTGCTACTGGCGATGGGAGTTTGACGGCAGCGGCTTTGAAGCCTCGAAAAAATAAGAAATTGGAAAAATTAGTTTGTTTAGATATTTCGGAAGCCATGTTGAAAAAGGCCAAATTGAATTTGAAATCTGAAAAGTGTTCATTTGTTCTAGGCGATGTCGGTAAGATGCCATTTCAGGATGGAGAGTTTTCCGTAATTTCGTGTTTTGGAGGTCTGAATTCATTTCCAGATATACCCTTGGCTTTAAGAGAAATTCGTCGAGTTTTAGCAGATAACGGCAGAATTCGTGGATCTGCACTTTTGTTGCCAGATAGTGAATGGCGCCAAAAGAAAATTGAACAATGGATTGCAGAAGGCTATCAAACTCAAATCATTATGAAAGACAAGCTTAAGCAGTGGTTCTTGGAAGCTGGATTGGATCTTACATTTGAAAAGCAAATTGGCGATGTTTTACTTTTTGAAATTATTAAAAAATCGTCAATAGGACTTAAACATCTATAATATTTTAGTACATTGAATTCGATGCGAAGCCTTGGGCCTGAGAACTACACTGACCTGTGGTGATAGGTTCAAGTGATCGCAAGTCAGATTGAAATTTTTAAGAATCTGATACACGATCCATTTCCCTTCCATCAATGCTAGCTGACTTCCAATGCATGCCCTTGATCCCAATGAAAATGGAAAATAGGCTTTTTTATTATATTCTAATTCAAATCGTGACGGGTTGAAATCTAGGGGGTTATCCCAATACTTGGAACTTCGATGAGTTACATACGGGCAAATATTTATTGTACTCTTTGGCGGGATTTCAAAACCTAATATTGAATCATTGGATACAGAGTCTCGTGAAATCATCCACACCGGCGGAAAAAGCCGAAGAGATTCCTTTAGAATATTTTCAATAAAATCAAGTTTGCTAAGGTCTGAATATTCATGAATATCTATTGAACGGCAAAACTCAGTGGCAGATTTAAGAATATTTTTATTTTCAAGTAGTAAAAGAAGTGTCCAGTTCAGCATATTGGCTGACGTTTCGTGCCCAGCCATTACGAAAGTAATAAGTTGATCCTTGATAATAGTGTCGCTGAGATTAGTAGGATTTAAACTTTGTTCTTCCAAAAGTGACTCCAAATAGTCTCGATGCTGACCCCGATTTGATTTCCTTTTGACAATCACTTCAAGCATAAGTTTATCAATTAGGTGTTTGTAGTGATTGAATTTATAGCCTCTAAAAGTGGTAATATAGGAATTCCAATCAATTAAAGATTCCATACGATGATTCATAAAAGAAACACAAAATTCAAACGCGGGTGAAAGGACTTCTGCTTGGGAGGCTAAATCCAGATGAAACATAGTTTGGCTGATTATCGAAAGGGTGAGTTCTACAAAAAAAGAGGGCAGTTCAAACCCTTTGGCATTTTCGATTTTTTGCAAAGAATTTTCGGTCGATCGTTTAATCGTACCAAAATAGTCTTTCATTGCCGGTGGTGAAAAACCAAGTTGCGCGTTTTTTCGCAGTTGCTTCCACTGGGTCCCTTCCGTTGTAACAAGTCCGGTACCAAGAAAAGTCTTTAGTTTTTGGTAGCTGCGGCTTTTAGTATAGTTTTTACCATTGGTAGCCAAAACATGATGGACGCCCTCAGGATCAAAACAAATATATCGAAAGGATCTACCTTTTTGAAATCTAACAAAACCGCCAAAATTCAAATGCAACGATTGATATGTATTGAGGGAATCAATTGCTAGTTTGGGAATAATCCCAACCAAAGGTAAACTCGTTGGACCAGGGGGCACAAGATTAGAAGTCATTCTCGAAAGTGTAGTCAAAATAAAATTGAAAGACAAAATGTTTTATAAGCCAAGCGCAAAACATCAGAATCGAATGTTTACCAATTGTAATAGCTAACACCGAACGAGTAAATATTAGACGACGATGTTGCTGTCGTAGATTTTGTGGCATCATTTTCAGCGTTCAGTTTAATTTTAAATTGCTTCTTCAAACGAATTTCCAACCCAAGAGAATTACCAACTGTGGATTCGTCATAAGAGGCAGAATGGGACAAACTTCGCTTCAGTGACATTCTAAAAATATTTGATAAAGTCCAATCCAAGGTTCCAGAAGTCGAATCGGAACTAAAACCACTTAAAGCCTGTGATAAGCCGTTGACTGTGCGAGCTGCGGCTGGGAATTGATTTAAATTTGCAGAAAATTCCGCAGGATCTTTGTCGTAACTGTATTTGGTGTAGGAAGCTGAAAGTGTAATTGGCTCCCAATAAGTCCAACTGACACTTGGGGAGATATCTTTTTGGGTGATAAGCGCAGTCCCATTTACAGGAACGGTTGTTGTTGTTCTATTTCTAAGGCGACCACTTACTACAGTTTTGGTGGCAGAGTACCCTTCTGAATACTCGGCCGTTCCGTAGGAAACCCCAAATGTTAGCTCCGGAGTAAATTCATCGTCACTATCATCGTTGGAATTGGGTAGATCAGTCTCTAGAGATAATTCATCTCTAATAGTAGGCTTTTTCGGTTTAGGTGATTTAAAAATAAAAGTATAGTCCACACTTCCACGGGGTCCTTTTGACGTTAAATTTTCATCGGGAGTCGTCGAGTAACTGTAGTCAATTCCCCAGGTCCATTGGGCCGGAGTGTCCCAGCCAAGACTGGCCGAGGACGTGTAGGTGGATTCGGAAATAGCCGCACCGGTAGTTGCGTCTGTGGTCTGTTGCCGACTCTGAGAAAAATCTAAGCCCCAAGAAAATTGATCTTGACGGGTTTGGTTTTCAGAATTCGGTTCTTGATCAAAATCACCACTTATATTGGCACTACTAATTTTTGAGCTTGAGGTTTGTGTGTAATCTAATCCAATAGTTCCAGCTATTGAAGTTTGGACTAACGGATAAGCGACAACAAATATAAATATTTTATTCACGCTGAACATAAAACGCTCCCAACAAAAGGTAGACTCATAGGTCCATAAGGCGCAAGATTACGAGACACCTATGGGATTGTAGTCAAAATGAAATTAAAAGACAAAACGTTTATTGTTTACGGAGCATCTAGCGGAATAGGCCAGGCCCTGGCGATTGAACTTGCTAAACATAATCACGTGGGAACCTTTAGTCGACGCGAAATGCCGAATCAAGTTCCGCATTCGATTCATTTCCAAGGTGATGTTACAAAACCAGATGACATCAAGCAATCATCGCTGTTTTTTAAAGAAAAGTGGGGTCAAATAGACGGGTTTTTCTATAGTGTTGGTATTGGAAGATCGATCGATCTGCATGACTTCCGAGCTACAGAAGCGCGAAACGATATGGAAGTAAACTATTTCGGTTTTTTAAATGTCCTTGAATCGTGGCTTCCGGAATTTTTGAATAGAAAATCTGGGTTAATCGCAATGGTTTCGGCATTGATGGTACATCGAAGTCTTCCCAAAGGCGCTTCCTATTTTGCGTCCAAGGCAGCCCAACATGTATTTTTTGAAGGGTTGCGTTTGGACTTAGAATTTTCGGGGCTGGATTTTTTTGAAATTCGCCCCGGCCTAGTAGACACCCCGATGTCCCAAAATTTGGAAATCGATCGCTCTAAAGCTTGGAGTGCTCGAAAATCAGCTCTCTTTATCCTGAATCAAATCGAATCCGGAAAGACGACCATCTCATTTTCGATGGCCATGGAGCTTTTGACTAAATCGCTAAACTGGATGCCCGATATGGCTTATTTCAAGCTAGTAAAATCTAGTTTAAATAAAACTCTAAAAAAATAAATAGAATTTTTAAAATCCCAATTGTTTACCAAGCTCGAGAAAATCTTGAATATACCCGGTTTGATCCCGAGATTTTATTTTAAATAAATTTCGGGCAGTTGATGCATCATAGGCGACAGAGCGGTTTTTTGAATTCACCAGTCTGAGCTCTGGTGTTTCGGTAGCTATTCCAATTTTTAACAAACCAGTAAATTCTTGATTGTAGTCTTTTTCAAATAATGCAGATATTTCAGAGGGCACACTAAAAATTAATTCATAGTCACCAAACTCCCCAGCAAGAAATGCCCAAGGGAATAAAGAGAAGTCTTGTAGAGCTTCACTGGCCAGCGGATCCAATAGGGAATTCAGCGACAATTCACAGGAAATACCGATGTTGTTAACGCGAACTAATAAATCAAGTGAATTTAAAAAGCCATCACTAGAATCTATCATACAGGTTGCGTAGTTTTTTATTACTTGGGACTCATGAAGTCGCGCTTTGGCGAGGTACTCGATTTCACGAATGGATTCAGTCCGGCCTAACCAACGCTGCGCGACCAGAGCGTTGCCCCGCCCGGCTTTGTTCGTTGTATAAATACAATCGCCTTTGGACATTCCTTGTCGTGAAATCGGTTTTCTCTGGGAGTGTCCAAGAACAGTAAGATGCAAACTAAAAAGCTCACCCGAAGCCGTATCGCCGCCAAAAAGATACAAGTTATTATTTTTTGCAGACTCGTTCAATCCGGCCAGTAATGATTCGACCTGATCGTTGCTTTGATTATTACCTATTATGAGGCATTGTAGAAATCCTTTTGGGATGACCCCGGTTGCCGCAAGATCACTTAACGCACTCTCCAATGCATGTTTTCCGATATTTTCAAAATCAGTTATCAAACGCCAACTTTGTTCATCTCCTACAATGTCCAAACTTATGGCTAAATAATTATCTGCTGAGAGTTGCAATATTTCTGCATCGCTTTGGTACAATGAATTTGTCTGAAAGGGACTTCGGGAAAAAGATTTTAAAAAATGATTTAGCTCTGTGAATTCACTTAATGATTCTAATTTCATTCTGCCTCGGTTAGTTATCCTAAAATTCTCATTTTTTTGCCTGCGCAAGTAATTTTTATTTCGCAGCCATAGTAAATTTCGCCGTCCAGTTCAATCGGAATATCCTGTTCAGCTTTTAATTCAATTCCTGCACCCCGAAACTCTGTATGAGCTGAATGTAAATATTCATTTTCTAAAGTCAAATTATAAAATACGTTTAAAGTATTTATTTTTCCATGAAAGTCAAAAAAATGAAAATCAATCAATCCACTATCTGATTTGTTTTCACGTTCAAAAAAATAATCCCCAGTGTAGTACTTTGATTTTAAAAATTGTATGTTTAAAAAGTTTCTTGGTAACGCTCGATTAATTGAAATTGGTATTGGGGAATAGCGAAATAAGCTTTTTACAAAGACGTAATTATTGGCAGCCTCGGTGGAAATCGTTTTCAACCAAGACGTAATTCCGTTTTGATTATTGAAAAGCAAATTACCCAGGGCAAGAAAGCCAACGGATCCGTTGACTGCAAAAAATTTTGATTGAGTTTTGCCAGCCTTATTTGTGATTGTAGCATGGCCCAGATCGTTTTTTGTTTCTTTACTTAAATTTACTAGATAAGGAATGCCATTTTCCTTTTTAACACTAGCCTGAGATCTTAAAAAGCTGCAAGAACTGCCAAGCCCAAAGTATCCTATTCGAATACGTTCAAAATCGTCATCTGAACTAAAAACAGAATTCAAAACATGGTGAAGAGTACCGTCGCCGCCCCCGATAAAAAGAAGATTGTTTGCTTTCAAATGGGCAGAAACGGCGCCTGTAAATTCCGGAGGCTCGATAAATAACGGTTCAAAATCTGGAAAACGTGACGAAATTTTTTTCCATTTTGAAATTGAATTGTGACCATAGGAGCCGTTGTTAATAAATAGTTTATTTTTCATTGGCAAAAATTTCTGATTTCACACGGATCTGTTCAAACACGATGTTTGGCTCACGGTCGGCGTCTACAGTAAGTACGTTTTCGAGCGTACTTAAATATTTCTCCAAATTGCTTTGGTACACATCGAGTTGATCCCAAAACTGAGACTCGTAGGTAGACCGGGTTTCTTTCCGTTTAATCAATGTCTCTTTAGAACATTTTAGGTAAATAATTTTGTCGCAGTATTTAAAGTGTGTTTCGATAGCTATCCACAGCGAAAGGGGACTTCCCAATACCTGTTCGCTAGCTGCGTATTTTGGTAAACCAGCATTAAAAATCGCTAGATCACAATTTGCAAAATTGACTTGTTTTTCCGCTTGCAAAAGAACCGATTGCAAGAATAAAGTTCGGGCGCTCGGAACCAATTTAGTAAGAAATACGTCCAAAGTTTGTTTTATATTGAGATCAGGAAAATCAGAAAACATATTCAAACTATCCCATACTGAATAGCTAATAATTTTTTTATTTTTTTTTGCTCCAAAATCAATTAATTTCTGAATCTGAGTGTCTTTGCCTGATCCGTCCAGCCCAGTAACCACCCATTTCATTAAGCAAATCTCGCATAAGTCGATTTCAAAATATCAACGGCGTCCTGAATATCTTTTTCAGTATGTGTGGCCATCAATGAAACTCGAAATCGCTCGCCCCCCTTGGGAACTCCTGGCGGCTCAATGGGATTAACAAATAAACCATTTTCATGAAGCTTTTGTGATAAGATTCTAAAACTATCAGGGGACGGCGGAAACACAGGAATGATGGCGCTTCCGGTACGCGTGTAGTTAATACCCGCTTTATCAAGGCAGGTGTAAAAGAATTTAATATTGGAATGAAGCTTGTCAACCCGCTCTGTGGAACGTTCCATGATATCTAAACAAGCTAAAATCACCGCCATAGACATTGGCGATAAAGAAGCCGTGAAGAAATAGGGGCGGGAAAAAAACCGCAGAAAATTGACCGTGTTTTTGTCCGCGGCAAAAAAGCCACCTGTGATTGAAAACGCTTTTGAAAAGGTACCCATTGAATATTGCAATCGCGACGAAATTCCAACTTCTTCGGCCATACCACGACCACCGCCCATTACACCAGTGCCGTGGGCATCATCTATGACATATTTTGCATCGTATTTTTCACAAACATCAGAAATTTCTTTGACGGGCGCTAATTCCCCGTTCATGGAATATACCCCTTGGGTAGTTACCCAAAGATCGCGTTTGGAATCTTTGTCGCGGTATTTTTTTAAAAGTTTTTCTAAATCGTCGGGATCGTTGTGATTAAATCGAAACGCTGTTTTTCGGCCTAATTTAATTCCGTCCACAACGGATGCGTGCGAAATCTCGTCAAAAAATAACAAGGCCGCATCTGAAACGAGTGTCGTGACCCAGGTTAAACTCGTCATGTAACCCGATGGAAGAATAATGCAATCTTCTTTGCCTTTGAAATGGGCTAACCGCTCTTCGGCCGTCCGGTGTAACTGTGATGTTCCGTTCAGTAGCATCGGTCCGCCCATACCCAAACCCTGTTTGTCGATAGCTTGATGAACACGTTCTTTTACCTCGGGATCGTTTGCAAAACCAAGATAGTTGTTGGA
>JAYTTH010000008.1:0-2887 GCA_043745515.1 Pseudobdellovibrionaceae bacterium
CAATAAACCAAAAGTGATAGAAGGTAGCGAGGGGATTTTCTGATAGTGACAAAAGGTCAGCAATAGCTTGCTGACCTTGCTTGCGATCTTGGTTCTCTAAGTACACATTTAAACTGGGCAGTAGGGTACGAGCGAGAAATTCAATATCAGAGCCATTTCCTAAAATATTTTGAATACTTGTTTCCACGTTTGTGAATCCTGATTGTTTTAATAGAAAATTAAGTTTTCGGCCAATATTGGGATCGCCACCAAGATGGCGTTGTCCCTGTTGAACTCGGGACCAAAAATAAGCAAAGGAAGCCGGGGCTGGTTCAAAAAACATACAATCACGATCTGCGTCTTCAATTAAAAGACGCCCACCCGGTTTCAAAACGCGCAAAATATTTTTTAACGCCAAGTCTAGGTCAGACAGATGCATGAAAACCAATCGAGCATATACGAAATCGAAAGTCTCATTTGCAAAAGGCAATTCATAGATATCCGCATTTTGAAAATGCAAATTTGGAGGAATCGCTTCGTCATTTTTTGCTTTTTCAAGTAACTCATTACTTCGATCAACCGCTGTAACGGTGGCGTCCGGATACAAATCAGCCATCATTCGAGCGCGCACTCCATGTCCCGTCCCCAATTCTAAAACTTGTCCTTTCGAAGGAAAACGGTTTTTAATCAAAAGATCAGGAAAATCGTCTAGCCTCATTTGCGCCCTAAGAGCCAGCATAGCGGCTTCGTGATTTCGACTTTCTAGCTTTTCAAATTGATACGATCCATTGCCTTTCATAGACTCCTCACAAATCGTAATTCAGGAAAAGGGACTGTAAATTTTGGATTTTGTTTAAGCGATTGAAAATACCTTTCACAATAAGGCAAGGCTTGCTTTAGCGCAGTTTCAAGCGGCAGGGCGGCAACGATAACCGGACGATGGGATCGATAGGTCGATTGCTGCCAACCAAGTTTGTTTTCAAAATACTTGTAACCCATAGCCAATAATGTTTTTTGCCTTGGAGAGCCTTCAACAAACGTACCCAGAACTAAAGGGATTTTGTATAAAACCGCTAGTTTCAAAAACCAATATCTTAAAATTAGATTGAGTCCCTGTGATTGGTAGGATCTTAAAGTGGCCGCACGACTCAAAAGCAAAACGGGCATTTCTAGAGGGCACGTAAAATCCCAAGAGCATTCTAGTTTTTTTTCTAAGACTGATTGGTCCTGGATGACTTCACCGCGCATTGTTGAAATTATGTTTCCATTTTGTTTTGCGATCATAACAAAACTTTCGTCATCACTTATTTTCCAATTCAAAGTATTTAAATCTAAGCTATATCCTTGTGCGCCAGCATATTCTTGCTTTCGCAAATTGTTAATTTCGTGTTTGTCGGAGTGACTAGCAAAACTGATTTCGATTTTCACAAACCGCCTCCTATAAGTTGAAGAGGTTGATTTTCGTATTTTATTTGTCGATCTAGCAATGGCAGTGCGATTAATCTATCAGAAAGCCGTCCAAGACAGCTCAGGTTAGCGAATCCTGGTCCTTGTTGAATACCCGAAAGCATAGGCAAATGCAGCGCTGGTAGAAGGCCTGCCACAGACAAGTCAGGTTGGATTGTCTGTGAAAGATTAGTTTGGTTGAGGTCAGCTCCAATGGCAGATTGCAGGGCTAATAGACATCTGTTAGATAAATATTTTTCTAAAATTCCAACTTGATCAAAACCACTGGCTATAACAACTTGGTCATAAAAGGCAGACTCCGTTTTGTCCGCATACTTTAGAACTAGCTCGACGCCTTTAGGTGCGGTTTTAAGCTCGACAACTCGACCGGGAACTATTTTATGTCTTCGCTGTTCGTTCAAAATACTCATTGCATGCACAGAGAAAACTCCCAGATCTGTGCGTTCAATAAAGTCAACTCGATGTTTGAGTTCTAATTTATTCCAGTGACTTCGCTCGGGTTGACTGTACATTTGATTTTCATAAAAGCTTTCTGCTCGTGTTGAAATGAATCCCTTCGGAGAAATAACATCAACAGTTAAATCAGGCGCATATTTTGAAAGAGCCAATAAAATCGATGCGGCATTTTCTCCAGCGCCAATAATAGCTAGTCGACCCATAGATGGAAGCGACTTGGATTTAATTGTAGACCAAAATGTTTCCAAATCAAAAACTCCTTGCGGGAGCTTATCCGATTTGGCCACTATAAAATCCAAACGAGTTTCTCCTGGCCCGGTCAACATCAGGCGATCGGCAACAAGTCTCTTCGCAGAATTCTTCATTTTAAGTGTCCATTGTGTTCCATTATCAGTTAGATCAATAGAGGTTACGTGTCCGGTGACAATTTTAACTTGAGGTTCGAGCTGTAA
This sequence comes from Pseudobdellovibrionaceae bacterium, assembly GCA_043745515.1. Classification (GTDB taxonomy): domain Bacteria; phylum Bdellovibrionota; class Bdellovibrionia; order Bdellovibrionales; family Bdellovibrionaceae; genus UBA2316. Next base: position 2,355 of record JAYTTH010000008.1, read on the forward strand.
AGAAACCCAGCGCAAATATTCGGACCATAGCAAATGACTTGGAGCCGGGCGGCCTCGATCAACCCAATCAGAAAAGTTTTTAGTTTGAACTAGAAAAGCAGACCAAGTAAATTGTAAAAGCCGATTGTGAATTTTCCTATTTAGTTCTGTATTGCCGACATCTGTTTCAATTGGGAATACAACATCTTTTTCAGGTGAAGTTCCGAGTTTCATTTCTCCGTTAGTGTAGCCGTAGTCGCCTGACCAGTTGGCGGCCACCTTATTTTTTTCGATAAGCACGACTTGATCAACGGGCAATCCAAATTCTTCTAGTACTTTGACCTTTATGGCCGTAGCAATTCCCTTAGGTCCGGCTCCAACAATGGCCAGGAGTTTTCTTTTTTGATTAGGCATAGGCTAGTCCTCTTTCATTACGTTCGCTTTTTAAAATACGGCCAATTTGTTGACCAATATCGAGTGAAAATTTGAATGCGGTTCCACCCCAGCCGGTAGCCAAAATTAGACGAGGGTGCCCCAGCAAATAGCCAGCAAAA
>JAYTTH010000009.1:0-10695 GCA_043745515.1 Pseudobdellovibrionaceae bacterium
GTATCAACACCCGCAGACGAACTTGGCGCCTTTTGCCCCGATTTCACATTGCCAGCGACCAACGGCAAAAAATATTCTCTTGCCGATTTTACACACGGAAATCCTTTTGTAATAATGTTTATTTGCAATCACTGCCCGTATGTCCAAGCGATCGAAGATCGATTGATTGCGCTGGGCAAGGATTTAAAAGCGCTAAATGTTTCTATTGTAGCAATTTGTTCCAACGATGCGAAAAATTATCCGGACGATTCATTTGAAGCTTTAAAAAAACGCGCCGAAGATAAAAAGTACCCCTTTCCTTATTTGCATGATGAATCCCAAGCCGTGGCTAAACTTTTTGGCGCGGTCTGTACTCCAGATTTTTTTGTCTACAATAAATCGGCGCAATTGGCGTACCGGGGGCGACTAGATGATTCTTGGAAAGATGCGGCCAAAGTCACACGCCGTGAATTGTTCCAAGCTGTTGATCAACTTTTAAAAAGTAATGAATTTCCAAAAGGGCAAACGCCCTCCATGGGTTGTTCAATAAAATGGAAGTAAGGTAAAATGAAACATGTTTTTATTGGGGTCATTTTATTTATTGTCAGTATGATCGGGTGGGCATCTTTTAAACTTGGTTTTTTGAAAGATATTGCCTTTATAGAGCAGGATCGCGGCGCTATTCAGGTTGTTTATTTGGAACATATCGGGCCCTATCATAAAATTTTAGATTCACTAGAAAAAGTAGAAGCGTGGGCTTTGAAAAATAAAGTCGACTGTCATCAAAGCATTGGGCATTTTATTGATGATCCGGATGTTACAGAACACGAACGGTTGCGATCGCATGTTGGCTGTGTTGTTGACAAAGACTATACCGAATTGCCATCTGATTTTAAATTCAAAATAATTCCTGCTTCTAAATACTTTGTGGCTGAATTTTTAGGATCTCCCGCAATTGGGCCTATGAAAGTCTATGGCAAAGCAAAAAAGCAGTTTTACGATCGACAGCTGACACCACCTGATGACGTGATTGAAATTTACGATCGTATTGATGACAAAACGATGAAGACGATTTACTTGTTTCGAATTGTACCGATTGCAAAATGATTCTGGTTCGGCTTTTAGTTTTTCAAAAAAACCATGGTCGAAAGTTATAGCCCAAGGCTAAACTTTTTTGGGCGGCACTGCTGCGGTTACAGGTATCGCTGGGGTTGCTGGAAGGGCGGGTTTGGCATGTTCTATAAGTTTTTTTGTGAGGCGATCGGCTATGTCTATGGCTTCATCGACAAGGCCATTTATGTGGGCGTCCTTATTATAATCTGGCAAGGCATTGCTGACGATTAAACTTGATAATATATGCACGGCTGCATCTTCGATTTTCATAATTATCCTCGTTGTTTTCTATCTATAACTTACCTAATAACTTTGCGTCAAGGATATCTAAAATCTGGAAAGGTCCAGCTTTGCGAGGGAAATCCCATTTTTAAATGTATCTTTGGAAACAATAATCTACGGGAAGTTGCTCGAACCCGTCTGATTTTCAATTGTTGGGGCTGGTAGTTCGAATTTAATTCCTGATCGTTTGCTATTCAAACTATCGTGGTGAAATAACAAGTTTTTGTCTACCCCTTCAGATAGGATAGCTCGCGTATAGGTCAATTCGCCGACGGATTGCCACTGGATTTCACCGGATTGATTTTTGGTATCGGAGGCAAAAACGTCGTAAACAATTTGTCCGTTGGCTTCCATACTTTTCTGAATTTCTAATCGAAAATCGCTTTCTTCCACTGAATGCGCTTGATTTCTGGGTTCGATTTTTACCCATGTCGGAGTATTAATATTTTTTGGGTCTTCAACACCCAATTCACCCCACGAGTGAACGGGACGAATCTGCGGGTTAATAAATGGAAATTTACTAGTGCGATCTTTTGGATTTCTAAACGATCCTAATGCGACGCCAATTAAGGTTAACCACTCGTAAGAATATTTAACTTTAGAAAAATCCACATTCGGATTATTTGTTTGTGCCGACTCTAAAAAATTGAGCGCCGTGCCGTCAGCATTCAAAAGACCGTTTAAATTATTTTGAAAAACGGCATTAGCTGTATTCACTTTTTCATCTGGATTCATGGTGTTGAAAATTTTAATCGCCATAGCAGTGGATCTTTTTTGGGCTGACCCATCGGTTTTTAATTTTAAAGGATTTCCCTGACTGATCGACGCCCGGGCCAGCACAGGGAAGTCGCCCCCTTCAAAAATACCCGACCATTGCGAGGAAAACATTTTTAAATTTCCGACAAGTCCAACCCCCATCGAATGAATTGGCTTTTCCATTGGTGTTAATCGATAATCTCGAGTGTCTTTCAAAATCTCTCCAGATCGTTGCCCGACAAAAAATGACAGCTTTTTGCCAAACCACTTCCACATCGTAATCGGAATCAATGGTGGTTTTGCCACAGGATAAGAATTCGATTCCATTACTGCCAAAACTTCATTGAACGAACTTGTTGTGGCCACAACGGCGTTGTAATAGCCAAGACATTGGTTTTGCGATGCGGCCTCTGAAAGGCTGGCTTCAAACGCTATAATACAAAATAATGTTAAGACGAAATGCTTGATTGTCATGGGTATTTACCTCGACAGACAATCATGCAAGGATGGCACCCTAAGCTAGGATCCAATATCGGATTTTAGAGACTATGAGACCTTCAGAGCTGTCGTTTTTGAATGCAGCTGCCGATTTTCAATCAAACCCAGCATTCTTTACGATTTAAAGCATTCTTTAGGATTCTTTTTTATCAAACTAATCTAGAAAATCACCCGCGTTCGTAAACTCCGCGAAGACTTTTGAATTTCTTGAACCAGAGATTCCGATTTCATGTTTTCAATATCCACTACCAGATACCCAATATTTTCATCTGTTGATAAAAACTGACCCTGGATATTGGCGCCATATTTAGAAATAATTCCGTTAATTTCGCCTAGCACGCCGGGCTCGTTTTTGTGCACATTTTGAATTCGAGTAATGCCTTGGGCAAATTGTAATTCCACTTGAGGGAAATTCACGGCACCAGCCGTAGTGCCCAGTTTTAAAAACTTTCTAAAACTTTCAGCGACTTCAAGGCCAATTGAATATTGCGCTTCCTCTGTCGATCCGCCAATGTGCGGGGTTAGAATGACGTTTGCTAACCCTTGCAAAGGCGATACGAATTTTTCTTTGTTTGATGCGGGCTCAATTGGAAACACGTCGATGGCACAACCGGCCAACTGCTTTGACTTCAATGCTGCGGCCAGGTCTTCAATAACGACCACCGTTCCGCGACTGGCATTAATTAAATAGCTACCTTTTTTCATACTGCTTAGTTCTTTTGCAGTGATCATGTTTTTTGTCTGCGGCGTTTCTGGAACATGCAAGGAAATAAAATCTGATTCAGCTAATAAAGACTCCATATTTCGCGCGGGACGCGCATTTCCTAGAGGCAATTTTTTGATCACATCAAAAAACAAAACCGACATACCCATCGCTTCTGCCAAAATTGATAGCTGACTACCAATATGACCATAACCAACAATGCCCAGGGTTTTGCCACGGACTTCGCGGCTGCCGTCGGCCGATTTAACCCAGTCACCCAAATGCGCTTTCATATTGCGATCACCCAGCTGCCGGGATAAGGCGATCATTTCGGCAATCACGAGCTCGGCAACACTTCGAGTGTTGGCATGTGGGGCATTGAAAACTGGAATCCCTAAAGATTTAGCATGGGACAGCTGAATCTGATTAGTTCCGATACAAAAAGCGCCAATATTTAAAATGTGTTTGGAATTATCTAAGACTTTTTTAGTGACTTCGGTCTTTGATCGGATCCCTAGGACATTGTAGTTTTTTAATTTATCGATCAATTCGTCTTCGCTGGGCGCATGGGAAATCAAATCGACCTGACAGCCATCTTCCTCTAAACGGGATTTAGCTACGGGGTGAATGCCTTCAACTAAAAGAACTTTCAGCTTTTCCATCGGGTGCTCCTAAACATGATCTGATCTTTGAAATTCTAGTGTACATTTTAAAAATTCAAAAGGACTTTTGCTGACGTATTCGCTCGATAATTAGACTTAAAGACCCTCTAACTCTTTGCATTAACGATTTGGATTGTTGAGTTCCACAGGCACACTAAAGCCTATGGACTATTCAGAATTTAATTTGCTCGTTGTCGATGACGATCCATTGATTCATCAGGTTTTCAAAATTTTAGTCACCAAGCCGTGGCGCATGCACGGCTTCCAGGACTATACACAAATACCGAATGATGTAATCTTTCATGCTGCCTTTGTAGACATGCACCTCAAAAAAGACAGCGATGAACCCATTGGGATTTCTGTAATTAGAAAACTAACGGCCCGAGATCCACAAACGGAAATTGTTGCCATGTCGGGTGTTCTAGATCGAAAGACCATGGAATCCTGCTTGATTTCAGGCGCTCAAAAATTTTTGGCTAAACCCCTATCCAAAGAAGAACTTCAGTCTACCTTAGAAAAAATTTTAGCACATTGGAATATTCGCAATTTTGACTACCACACCAGGGGAAAGCATTCCCTGCACTGGGTAGGTCGCTCTGAAGGCAGCCAAAAAATATTGAAACAAATTGCTATGATCAAAGGAGAGCGCAAATCTATCTTGATAGAAGGCGAAACTGGCTCGGGCAAAGATGTAGTTGCATCGCTGATCCATAGTCAAGAAAGCGAACGTCCCTTTGTTGCCGTGAATTCATCTAGCATTCCGGAAAACCTTTTTGAAAGCGAAATGTTTGGCCACACTAAAGGAGCCTTCACCGGTGCGGACACCCACAAAATGGGCCTCGTTGAAGCCGCCCACGGAGGCGATCTTTTTTTAGATGAAATGGAAGCCATGCCGCTTTCTTTTCAAGCCAAACTTTTACGGTTTCTTGAATCAGGCGAAATACGTCGAGTCGGCGCCAAAGAATCCATTCGAGTCGAAGTGCGCACAATTGTAGCATCAAATCGATCGCTGACAGAAATGATTAAAAATGGCGAATTCCGCGAAGACCTCTATTACCGCCTGAGTTCGCAAAAAATAATGATTCCCTCCCTGCGCCAACGCAAAGACGATATTCCAGACCTAGTGAATCATTTTATCGAAAATGAAAGGCCATCAAAAAACAAAACGGTCGATGCCGAAGCCATCGAGCAGCTTAAATCTTACGACTGGCCTGGAAATGTCCGCGAGCTAAAGCGAATTACCGAACAATTGTGCTTAATTTCACCGCTGCCAATGATTCGCTCTAGTGACGTGCAAACACTATTAAAAACTCAATCAAGAAACCTAGCGAATTTGATCGATTCGGCCCCGGAACAGTTCAATTTAGAATTGGGTCTTGAAACGGTCCTTAAAATATTTGAGAAAAAAATGATTGAAACAGCACTTAAACAATTTCACACTGACATTGACGAGACAGCCCAGTTTTTAAAGGTGTCGCGATCAAATTTGTACAAGAAAATTAAAGATTTAAAAATCACTGAAAGTTGACGATGGCTATCTTAAATCAATGCTTACTTTTTACGGATCTCATTTATCGCCAAACGGCATTGACCGTCCTATTGATTATTTTTGCTTCTGGCTTAATCGTTTATTTTTTACGAGCTAAAAACTGGTATTTCAAAGGGGCCTGGGCCAGCATCAAATCGTGGTTAATAGCTGCGCCTTTGATGTTCGTGGTTTTTTCGTTTCCTTCGCCGTTTCCTCTGATCGTGCTAACTTTGATGTCAGTTTACGGGGCCAAAGCATTTTTCCAAATAATGGGAATGTACCATCGCAATTATTTCGTGCTGATTTGCTACCTCGGGATTTATGGCTTGGGCGCCTGTGCTTATTATAATTTGGGAACTCTTTACAATCAAATGCCCATCATCGTTTTGGGAATCAGTTGCCTTGTGCCCCTCGTGCGGGACAACTACAAGCGCATGATTCAATATATTTCGATCACGCTACTCGCATTTATTTTTTTGGGCTGGTCGTTCCTGCATCTTGGTTTAATTCTAAATTTACCTAAAGGCTTGTACCAAATAATGTACCTTGTTGTTCTGACTGAGTTTTGTGACAATACTAATTTAGCCATCGCCCGTTATTTTAAATCTTTTCGATTGTTTAGACGAATCGATCCCAAGCGAACTCTAGGTTCCACAATGGTGTCTGTGCTATTAACTTTGGCTTTGGCCGGGTTTATGCGTTGGCTTCTGCCTGACCAATCTGACAAATATTGGTACACGTCGGGATTAGTGGCTTCGTTAGGTGGACTTCTTGGCGATCTTGTAATGGCCGTTGTTCGTCGGGATGCCGGAGTTAAAATTGTCGGGGCTTTTATTATTGGCCGCGGTGATTTTTTGCAACGAATTGACAGACTTATTTTTGTGGCTCCGATTTATTACTATGTAATGGTTTGGATTCAATAGCCCAGGGGATAGCGTGCGCGACTGGAAATACGACAACGAACAATGGACTCAACTTCCGACTTACCTAAAGCATTTGCCGTTGTTTACCCGCGCTTATGATTGGACTAGCGTTTTTTTTCGCTTTCTTTGGTCAGTGTATTTAAAAGTAGTTTTTACGGTCTATATTCGGCTTAACGTTGTCGGAGATTATCATTCAATTTATGAAAAATATCCGCGGTTGTTGATTATTTCTAATCATGGCAGTCATCTGGACGCCACGTCTATTGCAGCGTCGATTCCATCAAAATATTGGCTCGATTTGTACATCGCAGCTGCAAAAGATTATTTTTTCTCGAATGCTTTTTTTACTTTTTTTTCACAGCACTGCTTGGGCGCCATTCCTATTGACCGAAAAGACCGCAAAGGTGAAGCGATTAATTTAATTACTCAGTTATTGACCAGGCTAGATCGAATTTGGTTGATTCTTTTTCCAGAAGGCACGCGAACGCCCGATGGCAAAATCCATGAATTCAAGCGCGGGGTTTCTGTTTTTTCTGAAAAGACAAAAACACCTATTTTACTTTTATTTTTAGATGGTAATACAAAGTTAATGCCGAAAGGCACCCCGTTTGCTCGTCCGGGAAAGTTGACGATTCACGTGGGACCTGTCTTGCAACCTTGCCCGATCGATGAAGTCTACAAAGCCTACAAAGAATGGGTAGTGACCATCAACCCGGACGCCTTCGCGGACGACCAGTTTGTTAATTTTGATGCTTAAAAGGAGCGCTCTATGGATATTCCTAAAATAAAGCTAACCATCGGGGACTATGAATTGCACCCGGTACCGACCGGCGAGTTTGGTTTAGATGGCGGCGCGATGTTTGGTACAGTTCCCAAAATTTTGTGGGAACGATCAAATCCTGCTGATGATAAAAATCGAATAAAAATGGAAGCGCGCGGATTACTGCTTAAAGGTAAAAAAAATATTCTGATTGATTGTGGTAACGGTTCTGATTTCGTAGAAAAATACGGTGAAAAACTGGGACCTAAATTTGCTGAAATATATAAAATTGATTCTGATAGTGCCAGCCTGTTGGGTTCATTAAAAAAACAAGGATTGTCCCCGGAAAATATTGATATGGTGATATTAACGCACCTTCATTTTGATCATGCCGGGGGCGGCACTATGGCTAGAAATGGCAAACTTGTACCCACGTTTCCCAATGCCAAATATGTTGTTCAGAAACAAAATCTAGCGATTGCCCAAAAACCAAATATGCGGGAAAAAGCGTCCTATTACTCTGCCAATTTTCAACCCTTACTAGACGCACATGTTTTGAATTTGCTCGACGGCCCAAGCGATATTGCTCCGGGAGTTTCGACTTGGATTTCAAATGGTCATACGCAAGCTCATCAGATGGTAAAAATCACAGATGGAATAAACACTGTAATTTATTGCGGTGATGTGGTTCCAACTAGCAGTCACGTTCGTTTGCCTTGGATCATGGGTTACGATCTAAATCCATTGCTATTGATCGAAGAGAAAACCAAATACCTTGGCCAGGCATGTAAGGACAATGCCTATTTGTTTTTTGAACACGATCCTTATTGCGATATGGCCAAGATCAAAGAATTGAACGGTGATTTTGCAGTCGAGCAACGGTACACCTTAAACTAACAAGGACTTTGGTTGATCAAGTGAAAGATATTTTGAAAGACATTTTCAAAAAAATTCGTGAAGGTGATATTCGATTGATATCTAGTTCCCTCGCTTATACGACAGTTCTTAGTCTAATGCCATTTCTTGCTCTTTCCATCATCACTTTTAAAATGATTGGTGGAATCGATTTTTTAATTCCTAAAATCGAAGGTTTTTTTCTGTCTTATGTAAAAGAAGCCATGGGTCCGCAGGTTTCCGAATGGATCCGTGACGTGCTAGAAAAAATGCAAGCCAAAACGATCGGAACAACGGCCGTGATCGCCTTGTATTACACCTCGTGGAGATTATTTAGTGATATGGAGCGAGGAATTCAAAGAATTTGGTCTAACGAAAAATCCAGACCGATTCACAAACGCATTTTGGTGGTTTGGATATCGATTTTGGTATTCCCGGCACTACTCGCATTTTATGTAGCCATTCGATCACTTGATCTGGTTCGGCCATTTGCCAAAGAATTCACTCCGGAAATGGATGTACTGGCCCTGTTCGCATTTCTGTATTTGGTTTATAAATTGTTTCCGGCGGACAAAGTTCTAAAGCGAGTGGCCTTTTCGTCAGCAACTTTTTCATGTATTGGAATTACCATTTTACAAAAGTCATTTACCTATATTGCCCAGCAAGTTTTCTATATGAATAAATTTTACGGCTCCCTGGCCGCTATACCACTGATTTTAGTATGGATTTTGATTTTATGGAAAATCATCCTTACCGGAACTGCGCTGGGCTCTTCGTTGCAAAGAAAACTTCTCAAAAAAGCAGAATTACCCCTAGTCATTCTTTGACTCTATTTCAGAATCCAAATAAATACGAAGCCTTGTCTTCAAAGAGGGGTATCCATGAATTTCAGTTTGTTGTTGTCGGTGCTTGTAAGTATTTCGCTACAATCATTTAGCCAAAATGTGCGCGCCGAAATCGATTCAGAACAATCGTGTATTGATCAAGCGTCGACGCTGGTTTTAAAACTAAAATGCATTCGCGGCTTAACTGTGGCTGAAGGAAAAAATACTACGTCGGCCCCCAATGCCCGCGTTTATGACTTGCACTTTGTTCAGCCTATCAATCATTTCAATCCAGGCGGCGGTAACTTCTCGCAGCGAATAATTCTAATTCATCGCGACGAAACTCAGCCTATGGTTTTGCAAACTAGCGGTTATTTTATTTTCGGTGTCGAACAAACTGAAATCACGGCTCTATTTGAAACCAATCAATTGCAAGTGGAACATCGTTTTTTTGGATCGTCTAAGCCAACGCCAATCGATTGGTCCCATTTAAATATTTTGCAGTCAGCTGCCGATTTCCACAGAATCACCGTAGCATTGAAGAAAATCTACAAAGCCCGCTGGGTGAATACCGGAGCCAGCAAAGGCGGTATGACATCAGTGTATCATCGCCGATTTTATCCCGCTGATTTAGATGGAACTTTGGCCGACGTAGCGCCCATGTCTTTTGCTAAAGCAGATCCTCGCTACATGACCTTTTTAGATAATGTGGGCGGTGAAAAATACCGTGCCTGTCGCGCAGCTTTAAAAGCCATTCAAATTTCACTATTAAAAAATGCAGGTGCGATCACGCCTTCTATCACCGGTTCGTATTCGCAGCTAGGAAGTCGCGAGATGGCTTTCGAACATGCAGTTTCTGAAATGCCATTTACGTTTTGGCAGTATCAAGATCCAAACGATCAAGACATCGGTTGCCAAAAAGTTCCAGTTGCAGGAACGCCCGCCCAGCAATTTGCGTATTTGAAAAAAGTGAATTCGCTAACATCGTATGCTGACACTGGCTTTGAACAATTCATGCCTTATTTTTACCAAGTCGCAACTCAACTTGGCGGACCGGATACCGACAGACGTTATCTGGCAGGACTGTTAAAATTTCCATTTTCCGTCGATCAATATACGCCAAAAGGTGTGCCCTACTCGTATTCGAATACGGCAATGATTGATGTCAATGCTTGGGTTCAAACAAAAAGTGATCGCATGATGTACATATATGGGGAACTCGATCCTTGGAGCGCCGGAGCCCAAGCCTTGCGCCAGGATGCGGCTCAGAGATATCGCTTTATAGTCCCTGGCGGAAACCACGGTTCGACATTTTTAGCTCTACCAAACGCAGAGAAAACAGCAGCCATCGCGGTCTTATCCCGCTGGTTGAACAAGAATCCTGTGAACCAAAACAGTCGAAACCAATTTAGAACACTCGAGCAAATCGAACACCAGTTTTTGCGCTATTATCGGCCCTAAGCGCTGCATTTTATAGCAGGTTTCAACAATTCCTTGAGGCCGAGACGCCCCTATTCGGTTTTAGGTAGAGAAATTTAAAAAAAGTGGGGCCTTCATCATTCCCCAATAGACAAAATAAAATTGCTGAGGCATATCATCTGTTTAGATTCCAACATAAAACGGTCGCGTAGCTCAGTTGGATAGAGCAATTGCCTTCTAAGCAGATGCTCCATCCTAGGATAGCTAGAATGATTAGGTTATTTGGATTGTTTTTTTTGTGACAGTGAATTTGACAGTAAAAGTTTTTTAAGATGGTGCCTTAGCTCAGCTGGA
>JAYTTH010000010.1:0-2880 GCA_043745515.1 Pseudobdellovibrionaceae bacterium
GGCGGCGCCCTATCTGATTACGGTCGCGGTGTATTTGCTTCTGAAATTGTGTCTAAGGGCTATTTGGACCCTAAAATTACGGATGAAGAATTATCCCAGAGCAGTGGTTTTTTAGGAAAAAAGCAGATTCCATGGTGGGTTCGACCGGGATTTAAATACCGTGGACTTTATTTTGAAAGCAATCCTGGAAGCCAAACAGCGATCAAAAGGGTCATTCAAATGCAAGCGGATTTCAATATCGCTTTTTTGTTTGATCAGGATCAAAAATTTATGGCGGTATTTAGCTATGGGTATTACCCAGTGCCAGCCAATTTAAAAAATGATCCTAATAAACCGTCGGATATGATTTCTAGAGAACACTATTTTAGATGGATGCGAAATGATAACCAAACTTGGTTTATTGGTCTTATGGACAAAGCCTATGGAATTCGAATTGTGGATCACACAGCTTTTTCTCGAGCCAAAGTAGGCGTTGCTCAAAACGATCAAACTTATGGAGTCATGGCGATTATAAAAAAAGAGCCGTGGGAATTTACACCTCATGTGTTTATTGGAAACACCGCCCAACCGTCTGATTTGCGCCAAAAAGGGTTTTCTTTTATGGCCGAACGGGACATGCACCAATACTTTCGCTTAGGCGGGTCTATGATGATGTCAGAAAATAATTATACAAATTGGACTCGATTTGCAGGGCATAGTAAATTTGGCTACGGAAAAGGCAATAGCTTGCTAACAGAAGCTGGTCTAATTCTGAATAAACCAAAATCTGGTCAGGGCAAAACCGGCGGTTATGGTTTGGCGCAAAGTTTGGCGCTCATCAAACGTGGTTATTTCTTTATGTCCCAAGTGGAATATTACAACCAAACATTATCTACCAAATCACCCGATAATCTTAAGTGGACTTTTGGACTATTGACCTTCCCATATTTAAAAACTGAATTTCGCTTAAATTTTGTCAATGGTCGTGATTTATCAGATGAATCGGTCGTTGGTGATTCTTGGTCAGTGCAAACACAACTGCATCTTTCACTATAGGAATAGAATGACGTTTTTAAAAACTTTTTTTTTACCTTTATTATTCTGCCTTGGAATCACTTTGGCATGGCCTGCAAGTGGACAAAATTATATTGATATTGATTTGGGTGCGGCTAAAAAGAATCCAGCTGTTGACAATAATCAAAAGGCACAGCCTCAGCCAATTAAAAAAGTAGTAAAGCCACCACCACGTCCTATTTCCAAGGTCGTTAAAAAACCAACTCCAGCTCAAAACACAGCAGCTAAACCGGTTCTTCAAAAAGCAGTGCGACTTCCTGTAAAACCAGCAGTCTCTAAATTAAAAGCAAAACCGCTATCGAATGACGAACTCAAACTTGATGGCGAGTCAGCTAAACTACCTACTGCTCCTGTGAGGCTGACCCCACCTACTTTACCAACTAAGCCTGCAAAAACGGCTGGTGAACTTGTGGATGTTCCAGCTGCAAAAGTTCCCAATGCTAAAAACCAAACAGAAGCTATCAATTTAGATGATGAGCCCAGATTCAAGAATCGCCATGCGTTCACTGTGGATTACTCGACTTGGTATGAAACTATGAAATTAAAAAGTAAAGCATCTACTGCGCTCACCGAAGCTACCAGCCACTATTTTGGAGTGGCATTTAATTATGACTACACAGTTTACAGAGAAAAATATGGTTTTGCGGTGACGCTTGGGGGCGTAACCGGAAATGCCCAAGCTGGTACAAAAGATTCTGGAGATTATTATGAACGTCGTATCGTATGGACTGGTTTTCGCGGCGGCGGGCGATTATTTTTTCGGGCGAACAATAGAATTGATTTAGGTCTGGGATTTTTAGCACAGAGCAAATCTACAAAATGGCCCGAAGAAGATGTATTTTCTGTTTTACCACAAGCGAATCCTCAGTATTTTTACTATCTTGATACCCGCTGGCGGCTTAATTACCGCTACGAAATAGTTCAGGCCTTTGGAACCCATCTGCGCAGTTACGCCCTGGCTTGGCTGCTTGGTATCACTTATACATTGAACTAAATTATTTTGCTTTTAAAGACTGTTGATCCAATCTTTGATTACATGGACATCGGACAACGTCATATTTGGCTGACCCACAGGCATATCACCCGCCACACCCACATCGTTGCCACGAATTCGTGTGTAGAGTGTCGAATTTGCTGGTGATCCTTTAAAGACAAAGCCTTTTTTAACATAGTCATCCGCTGTGTATTTTGACCATCCGGAATGACAACCTAAGCATTTATTAGAAACTACATCCATTGCTGAAACAAACTCTGCGGTGCCCACAGCTGAACCGCCATCCGAGCTGCTAGAATTTTTAACTTTTCCACACCCAGTCAGACTGAACACCGCAAACACTACGAAAAAAAACGAAAGAGCAATTCTAAACATCTGCTTTCATTATATTACGAAATCAAGCGTCACGCAAATCCCATAATGAGACATTTCATTTTTGAAGAAAATCAGACTTTGGTTGGTATAGCTTGTTTAAAGACACACAATTCCCCTCAAGTCTTACGCTTTAACGATTCTTCGAACTGCCTAAACACATGAGTGGTCATTTTAATTGCCGCCTCTATTGGGATCTTATAATGAGCTGCAAAGAGCTGAGATATTTGATTTACTGACAGTTGCCCATTGATAGAATGAAATAAATCCGCTTGAAAACGAATCAATTGCTGATGTTTCATTAGATCGTCCGATACAGGAACAGGTAAATCTGGGTTGCGTAACCATTCGGGCCAAAGCTCAAAGGGCTCGGTCTTAACATCCTTAATTTTCTTTGCTTTGAAAAGAAACACAGTTTCATTTCGAGAATTCACTTCATTATTTGAGCTTAAATATTTGAT
>JAYTTH010000011.1:0-10574 GCA_043745515.1 Pseudobdellovibrionaceae bacterium
CGAAGCTCAATTTGCGAGTAATCCACAGACAAAATCATGTTTCCTTTGTTCGCAACAAAGGCACGCCTTACCCGCTGACCTTTTTCCGTGCGAATTGGAATATTTTGTAAATTAGGGTCATGACTTGATAATCGACCGGTCGCGGTCAAGGCCTGACTGAACGTTGTGTGAATTCTTTTGTCGTGAACATCGATATCATTGGGCAGACTATCAACATATGTCGATTTCAGTTTAGACAATTCTCTATATTCCAAAATCATGGCAGCGATAGGATGACTGAGCTTATCTAAAACATCATTGTCTGTTGAAAATCCTGTTTTAGTTTTTTTAGAAGATTCCAAACCTAATTTTTGAAATAAAATCTGTCCCACTTGCTTAGGGCTTCCAATATTGAAAGTCTCACCTGCTAGAATGTGAATATCTTTCTCGAGCACGGCTATTTGTTGTTCAAGTTCTCTGCTAAAGGCTGCCAATTGTTCAGAGTCCACAGCAAATCCTGCCGCTTCCATTTTATATAATATACTAATCAACGGATACTCAACACGTTCCAGTACCGATTTAAAATCATTTTCTAACAGCTGTTGTCGAACGATCTCACGAACTTCAACTAGGGTTTTAAAAACGTCAGTTACTGATGACTTTTCATCCAAGTCAGGATATCCCATTGCTTTCATCGCCCGCAACAAGGTGGAACAATCTTTTGAACTCAGAGTATTGGTTTCAATCATTAAATCTGATTTTACTATAAGCCGATCTGAAGAGATTTTGAATCGTTTCCAAATTGACTTCAAATCAAATCCCACCCAAGACCAACCAGAAAATGTTTTCGCCCAATCAACGCTCGGATTTAAACCAAATACTTCAGCATCAGTCGCAAAAACATAGACGACTTCGTTCCATACAAAAAAGAAACAACGCTCGGGATCCAAATCAGAAATCGAATTCAACATTTGCACTGAACTAAAATCAAGTTGCCCAGAAGCAGAAACACTGGAGTTAGTTACTTTTAAAACATCTACGCGTATTGGCTTCTGAGTTTGTCCTAAAGCAGTTGGGCTGGCAGAAACGCCGGTTGCACGTCCAAGCGATAATTCACCAATCGTTTTTTTAAACGATTTAAAATTAAGCTCGTCTAGCCAGGCATCGAGTTCCGAGGTGGATTGCAACGTGTATCCCAACTCGGCCAATTCAATCTCTATTGGAACATCCGTTTTAATTGTGACTAAAACTTTTGAAAGAAATGCGTTGTCTCGGTTTTCTACTAATTTGTCTTTTAATTTGCCTTCAATCTTGTCGATATTTTTGTATAGAGTTTCAATATCAGAATACTCATTCAATAATTTGATGGCCCCTTTGGGTCCAATTCCTCTAACTCCGGGAACATTATCTGATGAATCGCCAACTATGGCCAAGTAATCAATAAACCGTTCGGGTGACACGCCCCATTTTTCAATTACCCCTTTGGAGTCGATTTTTGAATCCTTCATCGTATCGTATAGAAAAACATTATCCTTTACGATTTGCGCGAAATCTTTGTCACCACTGACAACGTAAACAGACAAATCCTGTTTCAGCGCCCATTCACTGAGGGTGCCAATAAGATCATCCGCTTCAAATCCAATTTTTTCAAAACTTTTAATCCCCAACATTTCGGACACCTTCCGAATATGGGGCATTTGTTTTACTAAATCTTCGGGCATCTCGGACCGATTACTTTTATATTCTGCATAAATATCTTTTCTGAAGCTGGGCTCTTTTAAATCATAGCAAAAAGCCAAGTAGTCCGGCCGCTCGTCTTTTATCAACTTTAGTATCATCGACAAATAACCATAAATTGCGTTAACAGGTAAGCCTGTGGGCGATGTCAAAGGCCGAATGGCATAAAAGGCTCTGAAAAAAAGAGAACTCGAATCAACTATAAATAAACGTTTCATCTCGCGATAGAATAGTGGAATAGGCCCTTAAGTAAAGTGAATTTTTCAAAGACAAAAGAACACGTGAAAACTAAAAATGCACCGATGGATTTAATTATAATCCTATTTTGGGCTATTAAATTAATTCGTCTAACGGAATTTGTGAACGTTGAGATTTTTCTAAATGTGATTCCGCAATGGGACATACATGCACTTCTAAAGAAATATATTCCGCTTGTTTTTCGATAAATTCCAACATGGGCAATTGACCCGGATTAGGCTTCATTTGGCTTAGTTCCCAGGCATTGACTGTTTCAAGATTACAATCTAAACGGCGCGCTAAATCGCTTCGGCTCCAGCCCAAACGTAAACGTAAGGAATGAATTCGATTTGCTGTCCATTCAAATTGAGATTTTACTATTTCCACAAAATCCCCCGACCTAGAGTAATGTATCTAATCTATCGACTAAATTGTCCAGTCAATTTTTACTTTTAGTTCTTTTCTACTATACACGGTGTTGGTCCAATATTTGTTATCATCTGGTTAATATTGAGTGCTGTATGTCATTTTTCAATTAGGCAAATTTTTCATCTCAGCTGCCAAATTTAGTTCGTCTGTTCAGCGGGAAATACGAAAACAAGATCATTTTCTTCCACCATATCCAATTTTTCGATAGCTTGCCGCTCAATATAAAGTGGGTCTTTCATATTGGCAATATCTTGATTTAATTGGGCTATAACCTGTTGGTTTTTTTTCATTCTTTGTGACATCTTTTGGTACTCATTGTTGAGATTCCAGAGTCTGTAAATATTACCGTTGATAACAAAATTAATAAATGCAAACGCACCGCACACATAAAGCATAATAATAGGTCGGCTAATTAATTTACGTGTCCAAGAAAATGGTTTCTTTATAAGCATCTTACAAGAGTACGCTAAACTTTCTTAAAAAAATATTTAGACTGGACCAAAGCCATGGTGAAAAATCCATTTTTGCTATCTAATATCCAAGCCCAGTGCGATCCTTACCAAAAGTATGGGACCGTCATTTCAATTTAAAATATTTTTGAATTTAATTCGCAGCCTCTTTCCCAGTTGGAACTTTTTTGACCAACTCGCTTACACTTTTGAGCTCAATTATAAAATTCAACCAGATCAGCAATGGCGATGCATTTCTTTTCAGCAAATTCAGAAATTGAGAAATATTGTATTCAATCCAGCTGTGAATTTATCGTTAGCACAATTTAATATAGTCGAACATTTCAGCAGGGATTTGCAAGAGTTGGACTTAAGTATATCAATTCTCGATGAAGAGGTCCTACAAAAACTTTCTTCCTATCGTCTTTTAAAATCCCTCGTCGCTGTGAAGCTACAAGAAATAAATGAACCCACAAATCATTTTCAATTTAAAATTGTGGCACTCAATAAATTAGAAAAAATAGAAATCTACACATCTGGTTGGATCTCAGAATGACACTATCAATCGCCATTTATTTAACCGGTAAGCTAGTATTTTTCTGTTACCTCACCCAAAGCTTGGAAATTTTTTATTTATCTAGGCAAAGTTCGTTTCAAAAAATATGGAGTTACGCGAATCTCGCACCGGATTTAGAAGCCGGATTACCTATAAGCAGCACATTCGCTAAGATACTTTTTTCTAACAGAGCTCTTACCAAGATTTCTGAGACTCAAATTATTTTGTCCACTCTTGGATTGATGTTTCCTCACTGGATTTTTTTAAGTCTATTGATTATTTTGCAGATTATAGTGGGGATTCGCTTTAGAGGATCCTTTAATGGCGGAAGTGATATGATGACCTTTGTGGTCGCGACGGGAACCTTGGTAGCACTATCAAGTACGACTGAAAAAGGCCAATCGTTAGGACTTTTGTATATAGCAGTTCATACACTTTATTCCTATTTTAAGTCAGGCATGAGTAAACTATCGAGCACTGATTGGCTCCATGGCCAGGCTCTTCCAGGATTTTTAAAACGAAGTCTATTTATCAATATACAAAAAATTTCCGAACGCCTAGGCGCACGGTTATTTTTGTCTGAGATTTTGTGTTGGGGAGTTATTTTTTTCGAACTTTTTTCAGTTTCTCTCGTCTTCTATCAAGGTCCAATTTATTTATATTTTACGGCGGCTGTCATTTTTCATTTCGTAATATTTTTAATATTTGGACTGAATCGATTTCTTTGGATTTGGCTTAGCGCTTGGCCCGCAACACTTTATTCGCTATCGCTATTAAATTCACATTAGCTGGACAATAGTAGAAAAACTAAGCACCTAAAATCCGTCGCTTGCCTAAGTAGGCAAATCAAATAATTCTACTAGTATGAAAAAAATAATTGTTAGTCTTTTAACGCTTTTAGCTTCAGTTCAAGTTTATGCTGCCGCAAAACCGGGTTTCCAATTTTTGTTTGGCGCCACCTCTGTTCCTTTAAACGCGGTAACCACCCAAACCAGTGCGAAAAAAGATTTTCTTGGTGAACTCTACAACCCACTTGGGGTCAAATACAACTTCAACGGCGGGACGGATTATCAATATTCAGCAATCCTTACTACCACAAAAATCTCACTGATAAGCAACAAGGACAAAGACAAAGGCTTAACTTCGACGATGACCCAGCTTGAAGGAAATTTGGTCTTTAACAGTAGTTCTACTTTTCAATTTAAATCGCAGTTAGGTATTTTGATGTACGAAATGAAAGGCTCGGGCGGGCAAACCCAGCTGCCCAATGGAAACTCGACGGCCACCTTTGATTTGCCTAGCAAGACTTTAAATGCGCAAACCATTTATCTTGGCGGCGGATTACAAAATGATTTTGGTTCATTTTCGGTATCTGCCGATCTCAATTTTTTATCGTTTTTTTCAAATACACGCAGAAACTATTTTCTTTCTTTAATGCTGGGAGTTCCTCTATGAAATCGATAGTGTTGACAATTTTATTAGGATCTTACCAAGTTTTTGGATTCACTTTGAACGGCACTCAAAAAGGTTGGAAAGAGCAATCCCTTGAGGTCAATATCAACACCACTAATTGTCCCTCTGATATCTTGGATAGATTAAATGAAGCCTTTAAACTATGGAATTCAGTCCCCAATAGCAGCCTGAAACTCAGCCTTGGGCGCACCAGCTCGACAACGTCGACCTACGATTTGATGCACAACGCCGCTTTGGATACTCCTGTTGTGATATGTTCGAGCGCCTTCACAGCAGACGTTTCGACACCAACGAGCCCTGCCGATGGAAATTCTATCGCTGGTGTTGGTTTTGCCAACACTGACAGCAACGGAAACTTAAACTATGGCGGTCTCGTTCTGAACGTAGAGTCGGGAAAACGGGCTGATATTACAATCACTTCAGAATCTGCAAAATCTTTGGTTATTGCCCATGAAATTGGACACATGTTGGGTCTTGGACATAGCAGTTTTGAACCGGCTTTGATGTATTATTCCATCGGCACGAAAACAAATTTGTCTCTAGCCAAAGATGATTGGGACGGCATTTCTTATTTATACCCAAGGGACGAGCTTTCAAAAACAAATTTAGCAGCTGGCTGTGGTTTGGTTAAAAATCAACCGTCTAGTTCAGCGCAAGGACTAATTGTTTTGCTTTTACTTTTGTGCCCACTTTTCGTCTACGGCCAACTGCGATTTAAAAATTGTATTTCAATGTAGAAATCCAAGCCGTCATATTCCCGCCAGTTCCTAATTTATTGTTGGCATATCGCCATTGTTCACCGGCTGAAATGCTCGCAGTGATAGTCCACCAAAAAGACAAGGCACCGTTTACACCCTGCCTGCTGCCGCCATTGCCAGCGGCATAGGATTCATTTCTTAAAAATTCTATTTCATACCAATCCGCTAAAAAAAACTTTTGATGGAAGGCCGAAAAATTATATCCAAATACCCAGCCGCCCATATATCCGTTTGATCCGCTATAGAACGTTTGAGACACATCATGAAACCCAAGAAACGGTTTGAACCACCAACCTTCGCCAAACAAACTATAGCCAAAGCCGACCACTCGATTTTGTTCACTAAAACCTAACGATTGAAAACTGTATTCGTGGGCATACAATCCAAACTTCGTCTGCCCCAAATAATAATTAATGGCGGCTTTGGAAGCCGTTCGGACATCGTCCCCGGTGCGTCCAATATTTTCAATATCAAAAAACCCATACAAATCACCCCAACTGTGTTGAGCCCCGCCTTCTAGCTCGATATAAGTAAAATCTTTTTTAGAAGATTTATTTTCCGTACCATTATCCCAATCTAGATAATTGATATTCATGTCAGCAAAACCCCACTGATAGTCAGCAAAAGCCAAGGTGCTCGATAAAAAAATGAGAATGGCTACTTTTGATCTCGACATTATTTACCCTTCAGAATTTGGCAAGCGATTTGATCAATTGCATTTCACTAGTACTATTTAGAAAAAGCTAACTTATCCCAGTACCAACCGGCCTCACCCAATTCTTCTTCTATGCGTAAAAGTTGATTGTATTTAGCGGTTCGTTCTGATCGGCAAAGACTGCCCGTTTTAATTTGATGGCAATTCATGGCCACTGCAAGATCGGCGATGATCGTGTCTTCGGTTTCGCCGCTTCTATGAGACATCACTGTTTTATATTGATTTCGTTGAGCTAACTGGATGGCTTCGGACGTTTCAGTCAAAGTTCCAATCTGATTTACTTTTACTAGCAATGCGTTACCAGTCTTTTTTTCGATCCCTTGTTTAATTCGTTTAGGATTGGTCACGAATAAATCATCGCCAACTAACTGCACTGTTGAGCCCAATTGGGCCGTGCTGTTCTGCCATGCTGGCCAGTCGTCTTCAGAAAAGCCGTCCTCTATGCTGACCAACGGATATTTCTCAGACCAAGATCGATAGATCCCTTGTAAATCCGAAGCAGAAATCAGATTTTTTTCCCAGCGGTATTTTCCATCTGTATAAAGTTCCGTTGCTGCGACATCTAAAGCTAAGAAAACATTTTGACCAGGCTCATATCCAGCTTCCAAAATAGCTTCCATTAACAAAGACATGGCTTCTTCATTAGATTTTAATACCGGAGCAAAACCACCCTCGTCACCGACAGCTGTTGATAAGCTTCGTTTGCCTAGGATTTTTTTCAACGTATGAAAAATTTCAGAACCAGCGCGCAAAGATTCGGAAAAAGAATTCTTCACGGTAGGCACGATCATAAATTCTTGAACATCAAGGCCATTGTTAGCATGAGCGCCGCCATTGACTAAATTCATCAAGGGGACAGGCAATTTATGCGCCTGAGAACCACCAATATACCTATAAAGGGGCAGATTGTATTCTAGACTGGCCGCACGAGCGGCCGCTAGCGATACACCTAGTATAGCATTTGCCCCCAAATTAGTTTTATTTTCTGTTCCATCAAGCTCTTTTAAAAATTTATCTAAATAGACCTGATCATCTACGGCCAATCCAATAATTTCAGGCGCGATCTTTTCTTTCACATGAGAAACTGCTTTCAATACGCCTTTTCCCGCGTATCTTGATTTTTCACCATCTCGCAGCTCGCAAGCTTCATGGGCCCCCGTAGACGCGCCCGATGGCACCGCCGCGCGACCAATAAAACCATTGTCTGTTGTTATTTCAACTTCAACGGTTGGATTTCCCCGGCTATCTAATATTTCTCGTGCATGAACATGGTTAATAATAGGCATCTGCTCTCCTAATTAGTTTTTCTTTTGTAGTTTTCTAAGGGCTTCCATACTGTCTAGAATGGTAACCGGATATTGAGATTTCACGTGATCCCAGTCAATTCGTCGCATGATTTCTTTTATGCCGGCATTCATTTTAATTTGGCCGGTCAACATGGTAATCAGTTGCTGTGCCCTGACCATGTAGTCGTGTAGGCGTGCCAGATTTTGACTGATTTGATTTAAATCTAAATCGTTGTTTAACACTATCTTCAGCTGAATTTGCTCGATATCTTTGGCAGACGCATCGGGGTTTTTGCCCAATTCTTTTTGCGCATTCAAAAGTTCTAAATTTTTCTGCATCAATTCACGATTTTTTTCTTCTAGGTTTTTCTGATTGTTCTGTAGTTCTTCGATAATACTTTGTAAAAAAAGCGGACTTAGATGCGAGGATATCTTTTCGCCATCAACCAAGGTCTCACTTTCAGTCGGCCAGTTAATTTTAACGTTGATGTGTTCCCAAGAACACTGTCCAAGTGATTTACCAGTGTACAGCGGCAGCGCTTCAAACGCAGACATTAAATATTTAGATACCAACGGATACTGCTCAGCCATCAAAGGCAAATCAAATGCTATAGAGGTATTTGTTTTTACTAAGTTTTCAATGGGGGGTTCTGGAGATATGAAATAGGAAACAAATCGATCTGGTTGCTTAAACACTTCACGAGGGTGCGAAATCATTTTCAAAACACTGTCCAATACACCCCAGGAATGCAAGTACGGCGTCTGGTGACCAACCTCAGTCACCATATCAGAAGGTCGACCGTTAATAGGTTGAGAAATAATTTTAGATATCAAATGTTCTAAATCGGGAGCTGAAATCCAAGCCGAAGGATCCTGCAATAATTCGATAGGAGCCGAGTCATAAACAAAAGATAAATCTTCGTTTTTGCTTTCAAGATACTTAATAAAGGCGTTTGAAATTTTACAGCTAAATAACACAGGGGTATTTAAACTACGGCAAGTATGTAAGTCTATAGAATTTCTGTAAATTTTCTTGATCCGTAACGCATTCCCTAGGGAGCTTTCAATCAATCATCCCCTGACTATTTCGAGGGCACAAATAGTTCTTTATCAAATAAAAGGTTATTGTCGATAATTTCGCCATAGAAGGTCGGTTTGTTGCCAGTTGGCTCTAAAAAGCCTTCCAGCTTCTCGCCTTTTTTAACAAGTCGCGGAATTTTAAAGATCGGCACTACGTTATAACCACCATCAGGAAGAAAACCACGCACCTGGCTAATTTCGGTTATGCGACGTGATCCATCAGTCAAACGACTGACTTGAATGATTATTTCAACTGCTGATGACACTTGTGAACGCAAAGCCTTTTCACTGATTTGCGCTTCACCACTCTGGGCCAGCGCTTCTAGGCGAATAATAGCATCATCAGGTGTATTCGCATGCACTGTACCCATGCATCCCTTATGACCTGTATTCATTGCATTGATTAGTTCAATAGCTTCTGCGGCTCGAACTTCTCCAACAATGATTCGATCCGGTCGCAGGCGCAAAGAGGATTTAAGCAAGTCTTTCATAGACACTTCGCCTTTTCCTTGAGCATCCGCCGGTCGCGTTTCAAAAAACACCACGTGTTCATAGTTTATTTTTAATTCGTTGGAATCTTCTATCACGATGATCCGTTGGCCAGCTGGGATGTGCCCGCACAACAACGTTAGCAAAGTGGTTTTCCCGGAACCGGTCCCACCACTGACGATAACATTTTTTCCAAGTCGCATGCAGATCGCTAAAAACAAGGCCCCCTTTGGCGACAAAGCTAACTTGACATAGTCGTTCCAGGAAATTTTAGCTTGAGTGAATTTTCGAATACTAACAACGGTCCCTTTCAAAGAACAGGGCCTGATGACGGCCGCAATTCGAGATCCATTTTGCAAACGGGCATCTAGTCTTGGGTTTTCTTCGTTTATTCGGCGACCAACACTTTGAGCAATGGAATTGACGGCTGCCAACAACACGTCATCATCTTGAAATTTCGCCGGCGTCCGTTCTAGTTTGCCTCGTTTTTCTACAAATATTTCGTTGGGACCATTTATTAAGATCTCTGAAACCGTCGGGTCTTCCATAAACGGCCAAATGACCGCCATATTTTGTTTAATTGCATCATCGAAAACATTGCTGATGGTTGACACGAGTTTCCCTTATTTTTCCGAGGCCAAACCTCGATCAGAATTTATGATAACTACTTTGCCTTTAGATTCCGTTTCAGGGCAGTGAAAGCTAAAAATACCTTCTTGTTTTGGCTGCACTTGGAACACTTTTGGTTTTCCAAAAACCGTATTGTGATTTTCAGAAAAAGCGTCAAACTTAAAACTGATGTTTTTGTTCTTTTCGTTTACGTTTACGATATGAAAACGATAGGCCTGGTTTTTCCTTAACGTGACGGTCTCGGGAATGAACCCTTTATCTGTGTTCATAATCACTATGTCTTGCGTCGCTCCCGAAGGTTCAAAAATCGATTCAAACACAGTAGTCACTGTATTTTGGCTTTTGACGGCCTGATCGACTTCCTTTACATCGGTGAACTCAAGTTGACGCCGAGACATATCAATTTCCCAAGCACGAATCTGTAAAGTTCCAAAAAACACAATCGAACTAATGAAGAGCCGAACGATCCTGATACTCGCAGTATTCACGAGCTACCTCCATGGCTAAGTACTGTAACGTTTTTTTGTCCATTTTTTCCATCTCATGCAGCAACGTTGAAAAATTGTGTGAGCATGAGTTAACGGTTCTAAAGCTGTCGTAAACGTGATCCATGTGAAATTCAATTTCACTATTCATTTGTTGCCAGTCGGCTTTCAGTGCTGGATCGATAGCGCCCAATGTATAAAGTGCATCAAATACGTTTTGTAAATTTCCTTGTAAAAACATAATTACCCCCGAACTCCTTTCAAAGGATTT
>JAYTTH010000012.1:0-10573 GCA_043745515.1 Pseudobdellovibrionaceae bacterium
CGGTTCACAGAGTTCGTCCTAAACTTATGACTGTGGCCGCACTTTTTATGGGACTAGTGCCCATCATGTGGTCAGTGGGGGCCGGAGCGGATGTAATGAAGCGCATTGCAGCCCCAATGATCGGAGGCCTATTGACTTCATTTTTACTAGAGCTAATGATTTATCCAGTGATTTATTTTGTCTGGAAAGCTCATTCGCATTTAAAAATTAATTGGAAAGAATTACTTTAATAAATAAAAAGGAGATTAGAATGAAAAGAACACTACTATTATTAGCATTAGGTTTTGTGGCCATTGGCAGTCAGGCTGCTAATATTGAGGAAAAAGCCAGTGCCGGGATAGTCAATTTAACAGTCACTGAAAAAGGCTTTCAGCCCAATACTATAGATGTTGCTGCAGGTAAATCTGTCACTTTAAAAATTACTCGAAAAACGGATGCTACCTGTGCCACGCAAATTAACATTCCTTCAAAGAAAATTAAAAGAGAGCTTCCTTTAAATAAAGAAGTCTCAGTTGAACTTGGAAAACTCGATAAGGGCGAAATTCGTTTTGCTTGCGGGATGGATATGATTACTGGAATAATAAACGTAAAATAAATTTTAGATAAAGAGGGAGTCATGGCTCCCTCTTGTTTTAGCAATAGTGCCGTTTTTTATTTTGAAATTTAGTAACAATGAGTGAGCTCGACCGTAGTCGAAGCTCCCGTTCCATCCACATATGTACCAGTGCCATCCGAATTAAAAGTCATAGTCTCTGTTTTGCCAACTAGGGCGGTTCCAAGCGTATTAGCACTCACGTTCGTACCGGCCGTAAACGCAGTTGAAATAGATCCACTTACGGGAATACAACTTGTGTTATTGTATTTAACAGCGGTGAACGTAGAGGTTCCCAGAACTTTTGCTTTATTATGGTAAACCTTAATCGTTCCGCTAGCTGTTCGAGTCGTTCCCGATTCACTCAAAGTAATTGAACCGTCAATTGAATGATCAAAACCACCCGTTACATAAAGTCGCTGACGAACTTGAACAGCGGTGCGCGCGCCCGAACCATTGAATGTGACTTTAGTCCCATAACCGGTTCCAATATTCGCAGCGATTGTTTGATTGTCAAAATTTCCCAAATTAGCCGTCGCATGGTCAATGTATACGGTGGTGCCCCTAGACGTTGCGCGCGTCGCTGACCCTGGCACCCCAGCACTGGATACAAATTGTCGCTGCACAGATCCGTTAAGTGTACTCACCGTTGGAAACGCTCCACAGGTAACTTGTGCACCCGTTGAAAGTGACACTTCAAGAGTACCAGTCCACGCGGCAGCTGCCGCACCAAAGCTACAGCTAGTGTATGTCAGGTCCACATTGTTTCCAGAATTTGTACAACCTGACCCACTGGCAGTAGTAATTTTCGGGCATGCTGTAACTGCCCACGCCGGCTCTTGAAGTAAAAGCACGGTCCAAATATTTGGAGTCCTAATATTCATAGACACAGTGCCAGAGGAATCACTTGATGAAACTGCGCCGCCCACTGCGCTTGCGGCCAAACCGCTTGAAGAGGAATCCTCAGAATTGGACGACGTGGTTGAATCAGACGTTTTTTTTGAGCAGGCAAATGCAAACACTGAAATAGCAATTAAGCTGAAAGTTAAAATCTTTGAATTCACGAAATCCTCCTAAAAGTGGTTATATAAGATTACAGCTTTCCAAATAGACAATGTCTATTTATTTTATCTATTCAAAAATACAATTGCCTTTGCAATTGGGTCATAAATCTCAAAACAATACAGTCTCAATTCTGGAATCTATTATTGAACTTTCTCTAAGCGCCTTTAATTAAGTCTAAAACAGTTTAGACCAAATCAAAACTAGCCGATAGTATAGGTGAGGTTGATTTGTATAAATTTATATTTTTAGTAAGCCTTTTATTTTCGCAATATATCTTTTCCAGTGAATCTGCTGTGGCGGATGCCAGTAGCAATGAATTCTATGTCCAAATGAAATCGATTGAAAATTTTGATACACAATTTCTATGGGCCAACCATCCAGAAATTTTAACCCGAGCTCCGGCAAATTCGCCAAAAGACGAATCAGAGTTAATTTGTAAATAGTAATTCTAATGACCGCCACCAAAGGTTCCCTTCATTGGTTTTGTTTTCCGCATAAAGGCAACAGCCAGCACACATGCCAATAACATCAAAGTTAAAACTACGAAATTGTCACTAAAAGCCTGGATAACTGAATCCCTCAGTGGAACTTGAAGCATTTTATGTATCGCCGTAATTCGCGCAGTAGCACCGTCCAAGCCAAGTGCTTTGTATTTATTTTCTATTGTTATCAATGTTTCAAAAACTCGATAGTCCGCCCCACTCACTATTTCGATAAATCGACTAAAATGAACCCCCTGCCTTTCGACAAGCATCGTACTGGTCATAGCAATTCCGATTGATGCTCCTAGATTTCTCATTACATTGAAAATCGATGAGGCGTCGCCTGAATCTTCTTTTTTAATTCCTGCCATTGCCATGACCGAAAGTGGAATAATAAACATGGGTTGCCCTAACGCGCGGATTATTAATGAAAATTCAAACTCATGGCCTCCATAGTTTAGGTCCAATCCTGAATTTAAATGATTGGACCAAGCAAAAATTAATAGTCCAATACAAGCTAATATTCTTAAATCCACTTTTCTCATCAACCAGGGAAGAAATGGCATGACTGCAAGTTGAGGCAAGCCGACCCACATCAAAACTTTTCCAATTTGGGCCGCCGAGTAGTCTTGCACTTGGCCAAGATATAAAGACAGCCCATAGATTCCACTAAATAAAGCACAACCAGCCAAGGCTGTTACAAATGTTCCCAGAGCAAAATTTCGTTCTCCTAATAGCCGCAGCCGCAATAAAGGTTTTTCTAATGTAAGCTGTCGCACAACAAAAAGCGGCAACATCAAAATCATAATTATAAAACAGATTTGCATCTTTTGACTTTCAAACCAGTCTTCTTTTGATCCTTCTTCTAAGAAATAAGTTAAGGTACCGAGCCCTATTGCCAATGTGGCGATTGAAAAAATATCGAAATCTTTCAATTTGTTAATATTCATCGGTGTCTTTGGTAATCCGTACCTCATAGCCATAAGCATAATAAAACCGGGCACAATATTAATAAAGAAAATAAATCGCCAGCCATAGGCATCAGTCAGCCAGCCACCTAAAGTGGGACCCAATGTAGGAGCCAATGTCACAGTCAGGCCAAATAAAGTGAGCCCCAGGGGTTTTTGCTTTTCCGGCATTAAGCTTAGAATCAATTGAAAGGAAAGAGGGATCAGTGTTCCACCGGTGAACCCCTGAACCGCGCGAAAGAAAATCATCGACTCAATATTCCACGACAATCCACAAAATACTGAGGCTACTAAAAAACCTATGCAATTTAAAACCAAATATTTTCTTAAGCCAAAAACTACAGACAGAAAACCAGTAAGAGGAATAACAATAATTTCAGCCATCAAGTAGGCAGTTGAAATCCAACCGCTTTCAGCAACTTCTAAATTCAAAGCTCCAGAGATTTCCCGAATACTGGCATTGGTTACCTGAATATCTAAAATCGCCATGAAAGCGCCTAATGCGCCGCCAAGAACTGCGACCCAGTCTCTAGTCGTCATGCGATCTTGCTGAATACTGCTACCAGGCATCAATTGACTCGCACAATAACTTCAACAGACATTCCTGGCATTAAAGGCATTCCCTCTTTTTGTTTAAAAGTAATCCTGACTGGAAAACGCTGGACCACTTTAGTAAAATTGCCCGTCGCATTTTCAGGCGGCAATAGACTCAATGAGGCCACTGAACTTGGGTAGACGTGTTCTATTTCCCCTTCCCAAGTATCGCTTGGATAGGAATCGACTATGATTTCTACTTTTTGATGAGGCTTAATTAAGCGAATTTGGGTTTCTTTAAAGTTTGCTTTGATCCAGGCATGATCGGTTGGAACCACTACAAATAAACTCTGACCTGGCTGAACGAACTGTCCGACTTGAGCAGACCGTTTAGCCACGATGCCATCAATCGGTGAAATAATTTCGGTAAATTTAAGCTTTAACAGCCCACCTTCTACCTCGGCATTAATGCCCGCCAGTGTAGCTTGTGCCATTTCATAATCTGAATCTGAAAGAGCGTGCTGTTGGTGTAATGTTTCCGCTCTCTTTGCATCGGCTTTCGCTTTTGCTAGCTTGGCTTGTTTAAAAGAAAGCTCGAGCTTTGAATCCACATCATCAAACTTAAGCAAGGGTTCACCTTTTTGAACCGCGGCATTTTCAGTAACAGATATTTCTTTCACAAAACCCATCATCCTTGAATTCACCGGCGACAAATCAGTTTCAACATAGGCATTTTCTGTAGAGATATATCTTTGATTCCATATAAACCAATAAATCGAAAGACCCAAAGCGATCGAAATTGAACCAACAATCGTAATTTTCATAATAAACGGTAAACTCTTAAACTCAATTATATTTTGATTTGTCGTCGGCACGTTACTCTCCCTTTTCAGTAGAAAAATAGTCAGAAAAATCTCCGATAGTCCTAAAATAGTTAACTTTAGCGGCTTCGTAATTAAAAATATTCTCAGTTCGAGTGTCTCGTGCCGTCGCTAGATTCGTATGGGCCGAGGTTAAATCCAAAATATTACTGGAACCGGCCTTGTATTTTTGTTCCGCATATTTCTCTTCGTCTTCTGCTGTTTTTAGGTAATCACCAGAGGCTTTTACGGCTTCATTCGCGGCCATAACCTGTTCAAGCGCTTCTCGAGCCTGAGAAATTATTTCTGCTCTCGTTTGTTTAATTTGCAAACTGGCTTTTACTTGCAAAAGTGCCGCTTCTTTGCGTTTGGCTTGGATTAAGCCGCCTGTTTCTAAAGGTACGGAGAAAGATATTCCAACAAAACCATTCATGTTTTTTGGCGGCAATCCTATCAAAGTTGCCTGGGTAGTTCCGACTTCGGCTAAGAGATTCAACTTTGGGAAAAGTAATTTTCTAGATTCTTCTTCAGCCCCGTTAGCCGCTTCCAAAGCTGTTTCAGCTGCCTTTAAATCATGTCGATGTTCAATAGTTTGAGAAAGAAATTTTTCAATATTCAAAACCTCGAAAAAATTGGCTTTGAGTGGAGTTGGGTCTTTAACCAATTTTTCTATTC
Organism: Pseudobdellovibrionaceae bacterium; assembly: GCA_043745515.1. Lineage (GTDB taxonomy): Bacteria > Bdellovibrionota > Bdellovibrionia > Bdellovibrionales > Bdellovibrionaceae > UBA2316. The sequence goes on from JAYTTH010000012.1 coordinate 5,177, forward strand.
CCAAAGTTATAGCTAGTTCATGTCTTGCTTTTGTATATTTTGTAAAAATAGCAATCTTTTTTAATTGATCCAATTGAACCAAATTTTTGGCTCGAGACACGTCTAAAGGAATTCCAGCCCCTACTGTTTTTCGGGCCGACACAAGTTTAAGGATTAAATGACTTTTTTCAATATTAGCATCCAAAACCGCCACCTGTTGCCCAAGTCGTTGCACGTTTAGATATTGAAGTAACATTAAAGCAGTCAGTTCATTTTGAAAGTGTTTAGTTTGCGCAGCCGTCATTTTTTCATTTGCTTTTGCGGATAGCAATTTAGCTTTTGAAACAGGATCAATCAAGGCCCAACTCAATTCCACGGCTGTTGTGCCAAAACCGACAGTGTCAATTGTTTCAGAATTGGCGCCTCCAAATTGTACGGGATTTATGCGCGCAATGTATTGTCTTAAACCAAGCTGAAGGCGTGGATTAAAATCAGAATTTGCTTCTTCGGTTTTAGCCTCGGCATCTAGGGGCATTGTTTCTGTAAGTTTCCATTTGAAGCCCTGGGATTTCAGAAGGGCATAAGCTTCAGTTTTAGTAAGCAAATTAGAACTTGCTTCTAAAATACTCATGTAAACAAATACTAAAATAATAATAGATTTCATCAATTTAGATTAACTTTTGAATGCGCCGTTGTCGCCTAGACACAAGTATTAAGTTTAAAATAAAACTGGGCTACCCTTGTGGAACGAGCCTGCTTATAATTACCTAAGTCTGTACGATAAGATATGGAGCACTATGCCCGCTAAAATTTTTAGTATTTTTGAATGGCTTCTTGGTTATTTTAGTCTTGGGCTTTCGGGGCTATCATTTCTTTTTGTTATGTTTACAGACAATCCGCATTTTTATGACAAACTCACAAAACTTCAAAATCTGGCCTTTCACTATCACGGACTAGTGACAATCGGAATAATCCTATTCGTTGTGGGTTCGTTTACTCTAAAATTCTTTTTTAAGGAATTCCCTTGGTCCCACTTGGTAGGCGCAGTCAGTACCGTTTCTTTTTTCTATTTTTATATTTTTTTCTCGGCCTATTTTTCAAAATCATAGTTTGAAGTGCCGACCTAAAGTAAACTTCGGATAGACCACCGTCGAAGCTAAATAAAATGATTATCCATCGAAAGTTTTCTTGCTAAAATCGATATTTTTTTCAATGATAGACACATGGAAAACGAAACACCTAAAACTAGGCCTGCGCAGCGAGACCACCCATTGCTTAATATAATTTTTAATATTGCAATTCCGATTTTTGTGCTTCACAAAGGGGGCAAATTGGTCGGCCCAAGGGAAGTGGTCATTTTAGCTCTTTCGTTTCCAATTCTTTATGGAATTTACGATTATATCAAGCAACGTAAAGCCAATTATATTTCTATTTTGGGAACTGTCCATGTGGCCGTTACGGGAAGTTTTGCACTGCTTAAGTTAGAAGGAATGTGGTTCGCTATAAAAGAAGCTTCGTTTCCAATTTTAGTTGGAATGTTTGTTTTATTCTCGGCCTTCACGAAATCTCCTTTTGTAAAAACATTGTTTTTAAATCCACAACTCTTTCGAATGGATAGCATTCTGAACAGTATTGTTTTAAAAAACACTCAAAAAGAATTCGATGCCTTGCTTAAAAAAGGAACTATTCTACTTTCTTTTTCTTTTGTAATCAGTGCCATTTTAAATTTTACGCTGGCCTATCATATCTTTATACCAATTGATCAAGCGTTGGGTGAAGAACAGAGGGCAGAAGTTTTGAATAGCCAACTAGCACAAATGACGACGTGGTCGTTTATGGTTATCCTAATACCTTCTATGCTGTCGCTGGGCTCGATTTTGTTTTACATGCTGAATCAGATGCAATTGATTACCGGTCTAACCCGAGACGAGATTTTACATAACTCTTAGCTAAAATCAGCCAAGATTCCATAAAAGGAAGGATCTTTCTTCATTCCTTGGTTTTTCTGTATACAGGGGGACTTGGGAAATACTCGAATTGTTGAACAAAAAAGTCCAAACCTAGACCACGTTCAAAAGTGTCACTTCCCTTGACGCCGATCATGGCTTAGTTCTTTCGTGCCTCGAGTGGTTAAGTCGCTTACATGTAGTTCGTCGCGTTAGAGATGCTTAGTAATGTTTTCGCTGTTAATAAATTATCAGATTAAGATCACGCTGGGCAAGAGTTAGGCTCATAGAAACTCGGCGATGACCATAGAAATGTCATCCAGCAATGGGGCTTCATGGCGAAAGGCTTCACTTTGTTTTCGAATCTGATCTCGTAATGTGACTGCATCGATTTGCGGATGTAAAGAAAACAAAAGTCTTCGCAAACGAGATTCTGAAAACTCGATACCGGCGGGCGAATGAGCCTCGGTGAGGCCGTCAGTGAAAAGTAACAATTTGTCGCCAGGATTGACCTTCACGGTGAACCTTTCAAAATCTTCGGCAACCAGTTGTTTATCATTCAAACCCAGCAATGGGCTTGGTCTTATGCTGGGCTCAGAAATTTTAACTTGAGTGCCTGAGCCATTTGCTTGTATTAGAAAGGGCATCAGGTGACCGGCCGGAACAATTTCAAGATTTCGATTTTTTGGATTGTAACTGATACCTAACATTGACATACTTTTTTCACTGGTCTCAGAACTGAAAACATGATTATTGAGTTCAACAAAAAAATTGCCGAACTCAAAATTTTCGCGCGCGGGTAAACTATCACAAAAGCCTTTAACAACGGCAGTAAATAAGGCGCTAGCCATGCCGTGTCCGGTGACGTCACCAATAAAAATAACATGACGACCATCTTTCAGTTTATAATTTCCCCACCAATCACCGCCGCACTCTGAAGACGTTTGATACCAACTGGCTAGTCGTAGCTGATTATCAACAACCAATAAATCACGCGGAACTAAGGTTTGCTGAATAAGCCGGGCAGTTTTAAGCTCTAGCTCCATTCTTTGTTTTACTTTTTCTTGCTGATTATGGTGAATATTTTCACTGGCCGATAAAATGGAAGAGGTCAACGCTTTCAAGGTTTGCATCGCTGAGGGTGATGCCGTCCACTCGCGAGACTGATCTATTGATGAAAAAAGAATTATAATTGTAGGCTGGTCATCGGCTTCATACTGGATATTTATTGAATTGCCTCTAAGTTGACTGACTTCATCTGGTGTGAGCAAATTTTCAAAATGAATTCCTTGTGAATCCGAAAGAAGCGCGAATCCCGAAGCATTTTGTTTCAATTGCAACATTTGCACGTTGAAAAACAACTGAACATTAACTTTTTTATCGACTAAAGATTTTGCGCAGTCTCTTAATAAATATCCCAACTCAGAGAAATCTCGACTGCGAGAAAGTTTTAAACTTTCTTTAAAGACGAATTCTAAATCACGCGATCTGACTAAATGATCTTCAACCAAAATTTCAACTTTTGCTAATAAACTAGATAAATCGTTTGATCCTGAAAAGGCGGTTGACGAATCCATCGAGGTTAATATGATTCGCAATTTTTCTAAGGCTTGATCTCGAATCAAAAATTCACCTTTCAAAGACGCATAGACTCGGTTCAGCTCGGTTTCATTTATTTCAATTGAAACTTCTCGGGCTCGCAAGACACGGTCATATTCGTTGAATCCGTGATCGAGTGCTTCAACAAAACTCGGTAATCCCTCGATAAAATCAGATACAACGGGCGGCACTATACTGTTATTTTTTTTTACATCATTCATAAAAGTAATGATCTCGGCGAAGTTTTCTTCGCCTTGAATCTGTAAAAATTTTTTCAATTGCCTTTTAAGAACTCGGTTTTTCACGCAACTTTTTCGCTGATGATACTGACCGACATGGTTTGATTATGAAGCTGACAGTCGACCAGCGAAAAAAACGGTCCAAATTCGCCGTAAGAATAAAAACCAGAAATATTTTGGCAATTTTTTAATTCGGCCATCGCTGCATCTAATTCATCTTCAACTGCGGCCCCCATAACCATGCGACGGGCCACACACGAAATCAAAAAGCCAATCGACTGCGGCGACGCGCTTTTATTTAAACTCTGGGCGGCGTCTCTAGCTCCGACAATCAGGCTTTGATTCTCAGCTCTCATCAATTTAAAAAAAGTACCAGATTGAACATCGCCGGCTAAAAATAAAGACTGATTTTCTTCGTTAACGTTTAACACGCCTCGAATGAGCCCCGTTTCAGAATTTTGATCGTTCAAAATCGCCATCGGAAACATCAGGCCTGTTGACGGAAGATCGTCCGCATGCTTTCCGAGAGACTCCTTATAGACTTTCAAAGCTGGTTGCCCATCAATTTCAAAGACGATGTGATCGTTGGCCTTAGTAATTTGTCGAACGCCGCCAAACGATCTAAAGCCAGCTTTTGCACTATGACTCAGTTCAATCTGATCGCCGTAAAAGCCCAGGGCAATAGCATGGTCACCGTAGCTTTGAGTATTATGAAAGACAGCCGTTCTTTCAAATTTTCCGCTATCGCCCGCTAATCCGCCAATCAAAAGCGCTTCAGGGCCCACCGTTTCTTTCAGTCCATGCAACATGGCAGAACCTTGAACCGCAACCCCCGGCGCAAACAGAAATACTCCACGCAAACCTTTATCTACTAATTTCTTACCTAAATTGCGACCGGACTGTCCTTGGTCTGTTTCAACTTTTTCAGTCATAATGCGAACTTTTGAAGTCGGCGACTCAAAGCGAATCGCCGTGAGCACCATTGAATTTTCAAATAGTCCATCGTTAGAAATTTCACCCGCAGTTGAACAACCCACAATTTCAGCGTCCGGTAAATGAGTCTTTAATTCTTTCAGCAACTCTATATCACGAGCCCATTCGATATTGGCAAAAGCCACAATAATCTGCGGCTTTAGATCAATAATAGCTTTTAGTGATTCTCGGTTAAAAGTTTTTTTGCGAAAGTGGACTTGAACCGTTTTCATGCGATCTCCTCGGTAAAAATAGAAAATTGTTACTTTAAAGTGTTGTTTCGGCCAAACAAAGTGAAAGAGCGAGTCCTGAATGGTGACAAGTCGTAAAGCTAGTTGAGTTCGGATTAAAACTTTGCTTGCAGGTTCAATTACATAGCGCCCAGGATCTCCCTGTTTCAGGGTAGCTGTCCGATGAGTTGGTTAAACAAAAGGGTGTCGTTAAAAGAGTAACGCATGGGTACAAGTCAACGATTCAATCAAGAGTTTAAGGAAGCTGTCGTCAAGAAATTACTTTCCAGAGGTAATCAAACAATAGAACAGTTTTGTACTGATAACAATTTAGCTTTACTACCTAGTTCATAATATAGTTTACAATCCGAATATTTCATGATTTGATTTTCTCATGAAGATTGATGGTAGAACTTTAGATCACGCGGCACT
>JAYTTH010000013.1:0-10555 GCA_043745515.1 Pseudobdellovibrionaceae bacterium
CTTTTAGCACATTGCTCGGGATTGCTTCAAATGAAAAACCGCTAACTATGCGTAACTTGGTCGAACCTTAGTCAACCGTATAGGCATATCAGCTGATTTGAAATGATGTCTATAAGCTGGAACTTATAAGATAAGGTTCCCGCATTAGACGAAACCAAATCAGGCTCGAGTGCAACGCGCCCTTCTTCCCCGCCATGACCAAATGCTGCCTGGCCCCAAAAGCTCAAAAGTCCTGCCATTAGTAAAAATTTTACTCTTTTCATTTCCCCTCCTTAGAAATAGATTTGACTTAAAACTATACCCCCCGTAGGGTATGTGTCAATTCAGCTTGTTAAATCAAAAGAAAGTTGGCGATCCATGTTAGAGCGAGAGAAATATCCTAAAAGAAACAAGAAAGCTGTCGTCACGACTCAGCTTGATCACTCATCTGTTGGTCATCCGGATCATTCGTTACACATCAAACGATTGAATCGGGTGAAGGGCCAGCTTGAGGGAATCGAAAAAATGATTTTAAATCGGCGTTACTGTCCTGACATTATTGCGCAACTTAAAGCCGCATCGGCAGCTCTTCGGGCTGTCGAAGCAGAGGTGTTCAAGTCTCACTTGAGAGGCTGCGTTAAATCCGCATTCTCTGGAGGTGACGCTTTTAAGTCCGAAGAAAAGATTCAGGAAATAATTAAGATGGTTTTCTAAACCGTTTTTAGGGGGGATAAATTGAAAAATATAGTCGAAGTCTTTGGCACTTGCCAGGGTAGTAAATTCATATCTCGAAAAGCCACGGCACGGAATTTTCTGAAAAATAGACCCACGGATCATGATTTCGTATCAGACGGCAGCTGATTCAGAGTGGTTTGGAACACTTCCAAAAAAGTTAAAAGAGAGCCTAGTTTCAAAACAGTTATACGAACCTAGAATTTTTAAAACAAAAGAATAAACAATTTGCTATACAGGCAAATACTTAAAAAGGAGTTTCAGATGAAATCATTACTTACCATAGCTACAATCACTTTATTTTCGATGAGTTTATTTGCCCATGGAACAGGTCCCGGAGTCACTAAAGCTAAAATAATTGAATTAACCGCTCATCGCGCAGATCGCCTGGTAACGCTGAACAAGATTGACAGCTCTTTTTTAAAGAAGCTGGATAAAATCGAAGTCGTCGAGGTGGCAAATCAAGCCCCAGTATTTTATAAAACTCGATTGTCCCAGACTAATCCTGCGCAAGGGACTCCGCTACAATTAGACCTGTCTTTTGATGACGATGGCAAACCACTAGCTTTCCAGGTAATCCCAAATGGAGTATCTGGACCTGATATGGCTTGGACTGGTAAATCTGCCGGTGAATTAACCGAAAATGCTCTTCACTATGTTTTGGAAAACTCTGCCGCAAACGCAAAAATCACTCCTTTCGACAAAGATGCCATTAGTTTTACTTTAACAAAGGGAACTCTTAACGGCCAAGCTGTTGCCAGAGGGCAAGTTTTATCGTCTTCAACGACAGAAAAACTGAACATCTATCTTAACTTTGACGGAACGTTTATTTCTGCTGAAGTGGTTCCATAGGAAGAGTTTTTTATGAAAAGCTTCGTGTGGTTTTTTCTTTTGCTCACCTTCTCTACTTTGGGTTGTAACTATGCCAAAGTTAAAAAGGCTTCAGAGAATGAGCAGAATGGTAACTTACAATTTAAGCTACCCCAAGAAAAACTCTCGGAGCTTTCTTTTTCCCTAATTTATCAAAAAGTAATCGGGCCAAAGTGCGTAGCTTGCCACGGCCAATCAGGAAATATTAATTTAGAAACCTATACTGAAGTTTTTAAAAATTTGAACTCGATCAAAAAAGTAGTGTTTGTCGAACAAACAATGCCAAAACGAGGCTCTCTATCAGATGAAGAAAAATCTTATCTTTGGAGTTGGATAGATATGGGAGGGCCGGAACAATCCCGAAATGGAAATGCGGTTCCAGATCTCGAACCGATTACTCCTACATTTGAATCCATCGATAAAAATGTTTTTCAAACAAGCTGCAAGGAATGTCACAACTCAACTGGAACTGGAAAAAGGATACTTCTAGATAAAAAATCACTTTTAGATTCGCCACTAGAGTTGATTATCCCAGGAAATTCAGACGAATCAGGACTTGTGATTGCTCTAGAAAGAATTGATGACAAGCGAATGCCTCCGGCAAAAGAAGGTTACAGCGCCTTAAATGAAAAAGTTAAAGCAGCCATCAGAATGTGGATTGATAATGGCGCAAAAGATTAAAATAATTGTTAAGGAGAATTTAGAATGAAAACCATTTTATCTATGTTGCTGGTTTTGTTTTTTTCAAAGATTGGAATTGCCCAAAACATTCGATGCACAGGAAAAACTAATGACGCCAATGCTAGCGAGCAAGCGAACTTTCAATTAAATATCGGTTATGATCAAAATCCACTATTCCGGAACTTTCCCCCTACTTACAAAGCTAGTATTAAATATTTCTACACTAGCTATACATCCTATACAGGCATTGATATTGCGGATTCAGTGTCCTCAAAGAGAGAAAAATTAACATTTTTCGGTTCTATTCGGGAAAAAAGAAATCTGTCCTTTTCATATAGCGACGACGGGTCCTTGAAATTGGCGACTATGAACTATGACTCTAGGATCGTGAATCAACCCGTTCAATGTGAAGTATCTGGCATTCTACCTCCTCGTCCAAGTTGTGCCAATGGTGACACTAATAACGGTCTTTTACAGGCAATTAAATTAGAAAATTTAGATGCTATTGAGACCGCAATTGAATGTGGCGCAAATGTAAATTTAGCAGATAGCAAGGGTTGCACTCCCCTTATGTTCGCGATTGAGTCCACGTGTGGGGTTGAAAACGGAATGAACTATATTTCGGCATTTTCAAAAGTTTCAAAAATTTTAGATGTGCTCACCTCGAATGGCGCATTTGTTAATGTCGTCGATAAAAATGGTGAATCTCCCCTTATAAAGGCAGCTCGTCTTAATGTTTCCGATGTCTATAATACTTTTATAGCTCTCGAAGCTGATTTCGATGCACAGGACTCAAAAGGAAATACTCCACTCATTTACGCTGCATACAATGGTGATCCTAGAACCGCAGAACAAATACTTGAAGGAAACCCAAATCGCTCTATCAAAAATAACGTTGGTAGTACCGCATATGATATTGCGAAATACTTCCAGCGAAATGATGTGTTAGATCTAGTACGAATACCTGACACACAATTAGCGATAGAGGGTAACTCCGATGGAACGTGTTCTCCATTAGAAATTTCTTTTAAGCAGGGCCAAGTTCTTGAGTTAACTCTGAAAGCAACCGAAAAAATGTTTAAGCTTGAAATTCCCGGTCTTAACTTTGATATTATGGCTGAACGGGGCAGCAGTATTAAAAAAACTATCTTGCTATCTTCAAAAGGTAAATTTTCTTTCAAGTGCGGATTTCATGGCTCAAATAGCACTTCAACGGGCTCTATTACAATTCAATAAAAAGGGGTTACTGTGTATACATTATTTTTTATACTTTTTTCGAGTCCATTTTTTGCTTTAGCTGTGACCAGTGCTAAAATTGAAAAACCAAAGTTAATAGATCTTTCCACGCAGGAATCTAAGGTTGAATTTGTAGCGGTCGGTAAACCTAGTTTAATTAAAATAAATGGAACTGGCGGCAAACTCAAAGGTACTTTGACCATTCATGATTCTAAAGTCGATCTGGAAGCTATTGTTCCAATAGCTTCATTAACTACCGGTATTGAGCTCCGCGATGACCATATGAAAACTAAATATTTGGAATCAGGAAAATATCCAGATGCAAAATTGGTTATTTCTGATCTAAAAATGGAAAAAAACTATTTCACGGAAAAATTTTCTCAAAAAAATGTCCCATTTAAGGGAAAACTGTCGCTGCATGGGCAAGAATCAGACGTAGAGGGATTTGCAGATATTGAATCCGATGAATCCTCTGTTGCGATAATAGCAAAGACGAAAACAAATATTACATCTCATAAAATTGATCTTCCTACGTATTTGGGAATAAAAATTGCTGACGAAGTTGTAATTACAACTGAGTTAAAAATTAAGAAGCAGTAATGCGTATTGTTTTTTTCTTACTAATTATCTTCTTCGCACAACTTTCTTTTAGCTTTCCTGAAAATGTCCGACATGGGTATTTTTCATGCACGGCCTGTCATATGTCTCCCTCTGGGGGAGGCGTTCTGACTCCATATGGAAGGTCCCTCTCAAATGAGTTGATGTCGACCTTTGGCTCAACAAAAAATTCGGGATTCTTATTTTCCAATCCTGAAGATGAATCTAAAATTAAGTGGCTTAGACAGCAGCTTAATATCAAAGGAGTGCAGACATATCGAAATACACCGTCGGTAGAAAAGGCAAAATTTATTCCCATGCAAGCTGACTATGAACTTGCCGGTGATTTAGAAAACTTTTCTATTGTAGCGACTTTCGGGTTTCGCTCAAAGGATAGTTCGCAAGATTTAAAAGAGTTTTTTTCGCGTAGACATTATGGTTTGTATCGCTTTACCGATCAGATAGTGGGACGCATCGGAAAGTTTATGGCCTCTTTTGGACTAAATGGACCAGATCATATTTCAGCTACACGAAAAGGACTAGGTTGGGATCAAGGGTCTGAATCTTACAACTTGGAGATGAACTTTATTGGTGAGTCTTTCAATCACACAATGACCTTAATTTCGAATTCACCGGAAGAAAAATCAGTAAAAAAAGATCAAGGATTTTCCGTTAGTTCAAGTTACTACTGGAAGAATAATTCAAGGCTTGGGTTTAGTGCCTATCAGGGACGACAAAGTGATTTTGAACGAGTTGTTTTTGGGCCTTATGTAACAATCAGTATTACCGAAAAACTCTTTTTAAATTCTGAATTTTTTTTCCAAGACAAAACGATTAAGAGCGACCCAAGACATGAAAAGGGCTACGCTACTTTTTCCCGACTTGGATATGAGACCACTAAAGGCCTGACCCTCTTCGCCCAGCTAGATCGCTCGTATTTGAATGAATCGGATCAAAGCACTCAGTTTGATTCCTACGGGCCGGGAATACAGTGGCTACCTTATCCTCACTTTGACCTCATGCTTTTTGCCGGAAAAGAAAAATTGTATTCCCAAGAAACGACCGATTTTGCGTGGCTAATGATAAATATTTATTTATAGTTGGAAAATAGCGAGGTGATGAAATCACTCTTGAGCAAAGCGGAAAATCCATACGAGCCTTCCCACCGGTTTGTGACAAAGTGTCTTAATAAACTGAAATTACTTGGTTTTTGACTTCTCTAAAAGGTTTGTGTCACAATTTTGAGGCTTCGCCCGTAGTTCAAAGCAGCGTGAAAGACGCTGTGATCTTTGGGGCCACGGCAAGGCTTCGCCCCGTCATCATGACAGCGCTCGTTGCAGGTCTTGGATTCCTGCCAATGGCCTTAAATACTGGCATGGGTGCTGAGGTTCAGAGGCCACTGGCTACAGTTGTGATTGGAGGACTGATTTCTTCGACGCTTCTTACGTTAGTTTTACTGCCATCACTTTATATTTGGCTGGAAGAAAAGCGAGATGTTATCAACATAAAATAATTCATAGATGGTAAATAACAATGAGTTTTCAATTGAGGTCGCCGTGAAATAGATTCTTTTCTCATTCAGACCTTCTTTTTTAGGGTTTCAGACATTCGTAATTTGACACCGACTCCGGATAAAAATGTAATTAAAGCAACTAATCCAATTGCCGCCTTCAAACCACAAGAGTCAGCGACAATTCCAGAAATGATTGCTCCAAAGGCATATCCGGAGTCACGCCACAATCGATAAACTCCCACAGCTGAGGCTCTCCATTCCGGACTCGCGACGTCTCCAATCGAGGCTAACAAAGTGGGGTACACCATGGCCGTTCCAAGCCCAAGAAATATCCCTCCAAGCGCAAATCCAGAAAATGATTCTGAAAATAGGGTCACAATTATTCCGAATGCTTGAGTCCACATTCCCCAGACGATAAGACCTTTGCGGCCCCATGAATCAGAAATATGCCCAGTCCACAATTGAGCTAGCCCCCAGGTCGCAGGATAAATGGCAGCTAGCCAACCAACTTTCTCTAGGCCAAGACCATGAGACGCAAATAGAATAGGAAAAAGTCCCCAAGCCATTCCATCATTCAGATTGTTAACGAATCCTGCTTGAGTAACGGAAGAAAGGTTACTGTCTTTCAAAGTAGTTTTATAAAAAATTTCTTTTTTCGTTAGCGATTTCTCGAGATCATTTATAAGTTGTGACTTAGCAGCTATTTCACAATCTACATAGCCTTTCGTTTCCTTTATCATCAAAATACTAATGGATAAACCAACGGCAACGTAAATCACACCCAAATAAAACGGTTGAGGTCTAAGTCCATAGTTGCTAGCGATGTGGCCAGTAATTAGTGCCGACAATGCGACTGCCAAATAGCCCGCAAACTCGTTAAGCCCCATTGCTAATCCGCGATGTCTAGAGCCGACTAGGTCTATTTTCATAATAACCGTTGTAGACCATGTCAGCCCCTGACTAATTCCAAGAAATAAATTGGCCATCAAAATCCAAGTCCAATTCGGAGCCCACATTAACAAGAAAGGAACAGGCATAGCAAATAGCCATCCTACAACAAGGATCTTTTTTCGACCAAAGTGATCTGAACACAAACCTGCAAAATAGTTAGTAAATGCTTTCGTGAAACCAAATACGACAATAAAAGACAGAATGGCTGTTTTAACAGTGAGACCAAATTCGTTTTCGGCAATCTGTGGAAGAATCGATCGCTCAATCCCAATCATCGCGCCGACAAATGCATTTACAATAACAAGTAAAGAGAACTGATACCAGTTTTCCTTAAGACCTAATTTAGGAACAAGATCGGAATTAGTGACGCTCATTTTATACCGCCGCTGGCGTTTCTACCGGGAGTCCATAAGAGGCCCACTCTTGAACACTGTCTTTTAGGCGCGAAGCTTTATAGCCACGTTTTTTTAGCAACTCGACGGCGTCTTTTGCAAAAAAACAATAAGGCCCTCGACAGTAGGCCACGATCTCTTTATTTTTTGGTATATTTTTGAGTTCTTTTTGTAAATCTGAAATGGGAATAGAAATCGCATACTTCAAGTGGGACTGGTTGTATTCATCTGACGGTCTTAAATCTAAAAGAATCACATCACCCTGTTTAGCTTGAGCTAGAAGTTGTTTACGGTTGATTGGTTCCATAGATTCTAAATCTTCAAAAGCATCAGAGGCCAGTTTTTGAATCTCAGAAAAACGAGATTCGGCAAAAATACGCAGCCCCAAAAGCAAATCAGTCACCGACTTATTTGAAATTCGGTAGTACACATATTTACCATCGCGTCTCGAATCAACCAACATTGCCGATTTAAGTTCTTTCATCTGGGCACTGGCATTTTTAATTCCTAGATCCGCCTGTTTGGCTATAGCCTCAACTGTTTTTTCGCTTTGACTGAGGAGATCCATAATTTCAAGCCTTTTTGGACTAGAAAGAGCTTTTGTTGTTCGTGCAAATTGTTCATATAAATCATCTTTAATTTGTCTTCTCATTCAATCATACTAACATTCTTTAGAATATTAGTAAATAGGCACTGCAAATGATTGAAACTAGACAGAAATCAACATTTTAAGGGGATGCCACTACCGTCAATACCCCACTTGAAAATAAGATCATTAAAGGTGGCCGAACTGTAGCCTTAGTAAAATACGTCGAATCATTTCCGGCTGCCAGCCCTTCCCTCGATTCTTCGTAGGCACCTTTATACTGGTCAAAAATTCACAAATAGTCCGATAGGAAAGCCCACTATCTGACATTTTTTTAACAGACTGAATAACTCGCTGCTCACCTAAATGAAGAATAGGCTTACCTTCGACTTTTCTATAGCCGAAAGGCGCCTGCGATGGATTTGCGCCCGACTGCCCCTGCTTTTTCCGCTTAATCCCAAATTCAATTAAACTACTGCGGTCAGCCTTCCTGGAGGAAAGAATTTCGGCAGCAATTTGGGCAATGGAAAGACCTTCAAGGAAGTATTTTTCATGGAGGAAACTTTTCATTCCACAGCGATCTGCCCTCCAATTTTTATTCATATAAAATCAAATACTTAGATCGAAAATTTGTGTTTACCCCAGACGGAACTCGAACTTTATTTATTTCTCAAAGAGCTATTGCTAACTATTACATTATACGGTATAGTGTAAATCAGAAGGATATGCATGATTCGTAACTTTGAAAATAAGATTGCTCAGGATGTTTGGGAAACCGACAGCTCAAAATCTCTTCCAAGAGAACTTTGGATCCGTTCAAAAGCACTGCTGACCATTATGCATGGAACGGCAGAGATTAATGATCTTAAGATCAAAGGACAACCGCCTAACATTCGGCTACATAAACTGAAAGGCGATCGTAAATACGAATGGAGCGTTACTATTAAACTTCCCTTTTGCATTACATTTAAGTTTAAAGCTGGTGAGATTATAGACGTAAAAATTGAGAATTATCATTAGAGGTATATATGATTAAAAATCTGAAACCAATGCATCCTGGATTAGTGCTGAATGAGATTTACATGAAAGAGATGAATCTTAATCAGTCACAGCTCGCAGAAAAATGTAGTTGTTCGCCTAGAAAAATTAACGAGATTGTCAATGGTAAGCGAGCCATTTCCCCCGAGTTTGCGATTGTCCTTGAAGATGTACTAGGAACAACAGCGGAGATGTGGGTTCGTATTCAAGCTGAGTATGATTTATGGATTGCGCGAAACAAAGTTGCGTAAGGGGGTTTATGTCAATAACCAAGCCCAAGGGACTATACATTTCGATAAATAAAGCGGACATCCAAGATCAGCCATCAATGACAATTTCTATTGTCGGCGCTAATTGCGAAGCTATCGAATTTGATGTGCCAGTAATTTTAGATAGTCTTAAGCAGTTCGCTAACCGATCGACTCTCTATGGAATTAAAGATCGAGGCGCGCTCGTTTAGTCGGGTTTTACCCAAAACCGCTCTTTTAGTATGTGGCAATAAAGTTGGAGTCTAACTGTTCAACTTTGGAGTCGAGAAACAAAAGAAATTGAAGTCGATATGGACGAGGATCTAAACTAGCCCGATTCAATGTTTTTCCAGGGACAGTGACAGCCCACGCTTTGGCCACGTAAACAATCACCAAACCGCCCCTCTATCAGAGTTTTCAGCTATTTGGATGCCATAATAAAGCTAGGTGAAACCAAATAAACGTAGTCGAAGGCTATTCAGCTAGTGTTTAATTAACCATGGAGCCACAAAATAAAATCTCATATCAAAGAATTAGTTTTCCAGGAAAAATTCATTTAATTGCCAACGATCAAGAGCTTGCTGAGGTGATTTCTGAACTTAAATCCGCGAAAAGTCTAGGTTTTGATACGGAAACTCGGGCTAGCTTCAAAGTCGGTGAAGTATACCACGTCGCGCTACTTCAACTTGCTACCGAGACTGACGCTTACTTGATTAGGCTTCATGGTATAAAAGACTTCGAATCCATAAAAAATATTTTTGAAACTCCTCGTATTCTTAAGGTTGGCGTAGCCATTCGGGATGATTTGAAACACCTTCAAAAGCTATTTAAATTCAGTCCCGAAAACTTTATAGAACTTCAAAGTGTTGCCAAAGAAAAAGGTCTTAAAAACATGGGACTTCGAGGAATGACAGAAGAGATATTACAGGCAAGTTTATCTAAAAAGGCTAAAATCTCTAATTGGGAGTCCAAGACTTTGTCTGCTGACCAAATACTGTATGCAGCAACGGATGCCTGGATTGGGCTAATGCTTTATCAAAAACTAGTGAGCTAAGTAACTCGACCCCCGATATGGCCGACGCTTTTTCCTTCAAACTGCTTGCTTTTTTCAGTGAATTAATCAGAAAAATTAGATATAGTAGCTTTGGGACCTTACCAGTCTCGAACTTAGAACTAAAAAACAAAGGAAACAGTAAAAATGGCAACAGGTAAAGTAAAGTTTTTCAATACAGACAAAGGTTTCGGATTTATCACGCAAGATGGCGGCGGCAAGGACGTTTTTGTTCACGCCAATGATACCGGCGGCACTAAGCTCAACGAAGGCGACAAAGTTGAGTATGAAGTTGTTGAAGGTAAAAAAGGACCTCAAGCAAGCAATGTTCGCGTAGTGTAGTAAAAATAAGCTGGTAAGGCCTCTTACCAGCAATTTTTAACCCACCGGGCCTAATGCGGATCGAATATTTTTTGGCAATAGTTTCGTGAGTCTTCATCCCTATATTTTTTTATTTTTCCATTACAAACGACCCCACCACCTACGATCCCGACTCCATAGTGCGAACCACCCTCTTCAATAACTGTTTTTCCTGAGGATTCTTCCGCGGAAAGCTTTTGGCTTGTCGGATAAATAAAAAAAGAAAAATGAAGCTCGCCGGGGCAAGCCCCGCAGTTTCATGGGCTCCGGGGAATCTTGCGTGATTTTGATCTAGCTTCTACTTTCGGGAAAAGCTCCCCC
>JAYTTH010000014.1:0-2843 GCA_043745515.1 Pseudobdellovibrionaceae bacterium
TACGATGCCGTTAACGGCCGGTGTGTAAACCGGATTGATTTCGGTTGCTCGGCGAAAAAACTCTTTGGCTTCCCGATCTTTTTTTCGTCTTAATTGGCACAAACCCAGATAGGTTAGCGCTTCAAAATTGCGCTCGTTCTTTGCTAAAACTAAATTTGCTGCTTTGGTAGCTTCGAAATAGTCTTTGTTCAGATAATGAGCCTTTGTTAGCATGATCAAATCAGCTTCGGTTAATAATTCTATATTGGCCCACAACAATGCCGTTCCTTTAGAATACTTTTTTTCCGCAATTAATTTTGAAGCGTCTGCTAAAAATCCGCTGACTGGTGGAACTGCTACTTTGGGCGCAAGAGAGGCGTCCTTTGTGGGTTTCAAGTCAGTTTCAGTTTGAGACGCTTTTGGATCTGCTTTAACCGGGCGCTTTGTTTTATTATGAGACGGGGGCGCTTCGATTTTAGCGTCCTCAAGCTCGTCTAAAATTAACTCTTCCTCTGAAAATGCCGAAACGAAGGCTAAGAATGAAAATAGAAATACGACAGTGAATCTATTTCCATTTAGTAATGCGTATTTTGACTGAGGTTTTAGTGGTCCCATTGTATACTATTATACAAGAAAGCAGGTCATGGTCGAGTCCAAATTAATAACTAGCAATCAAAAAGGCCAAGGTATGATTGAGTACCTACTTTTGTTGGTAATTACCATCAGCATGATTCTATTGGCGATGGCAAATTTATTCAGACCTATGCAAAAATTTATGAAAGACTTTATGGGAACGTATGTGTCCTGTTTGCTTTCATCGGGAGAACTCCCTGGTATTAGAACTACAAACGCTCTCAAAGACAGTGAGCCAAAATGTAATTTTTCGTTTGCCGGTGGAAATGCGACCTTTCCTGGAGGCAGCGGCGGCACTGGCACAGGAGGCACTACCGATCACAACGGAACCGACCCAAATAAAAATAATACGAGTGGCTCAAATGGCAAAAACAAAGACGGAAAAGATGGAAAAGGCACGGGCGGTGGTTCGGGGAACGGAAGCGACTCCGATGGAAAAAATGGAAAAGGGGGAAACGGCTCTTATGCGGGCTCGCGAAGCCGAAGATCGGCCTTTGGTTCAGGGTCCTCTTCGCGAAGATCGTCGGACTCAGGCGGTTCTGACAGCGATATGGCCGGAGGAAACGGCAAACACTATGTGAACAATCTTGATAAAAATGGAAATGACAAATATTTTAAAACCCAACAACGAAATCGTTATTCCAGTGACCGAAATGGGCGGGGGATTGCGATTAGCGGACTCACTGAAGAAGATCAGAAAAAAATCGAACGAAAGATTCAATCGACGGCTCGTTCAGTTCCAAAAAACAATGAAGAATTTTCAGTTCCCGGCAAAAAATCCGTTCTTAAGCCACCGCCCCCTAAGCAAAAAATACTCACTGAAGAAAAAGAAGAGGGTATTGGTATTGGTGGGTTTCTTAAATACATCATTATTGCTATTATTCTTCTGCTAATTTTAATTCTCGGTGGCGGTCAAGCTTTTGAAATGTCCAAATCCATGGAATGAAATGATTCAACAAAAATGCACGCTTTTAAAGCAACGCTCAGCGTTTGATTTAAAAAATCTACAAATTAGTATTTTACTCTATTTATTTCCTTGAATGGATTATGATGATCAGAGATAAGAATTCGATGTCGCCTGTTTTCGCTATCAATCGCAAAAAAATGTTCACATTAGAGGAAGCAAATTTATTGCTTCCTTTGGTGATTAAACTCACCGAAGAGTCTAGTCGACAAGTTAAAAAACTGATTAATCAGTTGGAAGCCTATCCCGACAAAAAAAATGAAAATGCCATGGCATTAGAAGAAAAAGTAAATAAGAACATCGAGCTCTGGCAATCTAAGTTAGAAAAACTTGGGCTTCGACCAAAGGGTCTTTGGCTTTGCGATTTTGACAACGGTGGTGGTTATTTTTGTTGGAAATACCCAGAAAATAAAATTACATTTTATCATGGTTACAATGAAGGTTTTTCCGGCAGAAAAAAGCTCGATATAGAATCTCAAGTTACCCTTTAGACACTTCAATTTTTAGTACTTTCTTTTACAGCAAAAAAATCAAAGTTCAGCGAGCCAATCTAATTGTTTAGGCTGGCGAATAATTTGTGGGAATCGCGTCTCTGGCCGGCCTGTCAGGGCAACCAAATTTTCAATCCTAGGTGTTTGGCCATTTGAAAAAATTCGCAATAAAAGTTCTATAAAAAGTTTACCGCAATAAGTGGCATCTGCTTCTGCACGGTGAAATTCAGACGTGGGAATTTTTAAATGATGAACCAAAGTTCCTAATTTATAATTAGGAAGCCCCGGCAAAATCTTCCTTGAAATAGATAAAGTATCAATCACTAGACCCCTAGGAGCGGGTGTTTCAAATTTCTTTATATCGTTAATTAAAAACTGAGAATCAAAGGTAGCATTGTGTGCTACCATCGGCAAATCACCACAAAACTCTGCAAACGAAGGCAGTAGATCTTCAATTAGTGGTTTTCCTACCACCATGTCATCTGAAATTCCGTTTACTCGTGAGGCAGCCATTGGAATCGGTTTTCTTGGATTTACTAACGTGGAATAAATTGCCTCAATTTGAAGGCCATCAAATCGCACGGCTCCCACTTCAACGATTGAATCAGCGCCAGGTACGGTTCCTGTGGTTTCAAGATCAAACGCAATAAATTTCATAAATCTCCCAGTTAATTTTGGACAAAGAAGGGATTGGTATAAATCCAAGTAATCCATTTCGTTGCGTCTGGCAATGGGAAATAGGGACTCACGCGGACCTGAATTCGGTAGGTGCCAGG
>JAYTTH010000015.1:0-2835 GCA_043745515.1 Pseudobdellovibrionaceae bacterium
TATTTTGATGAATTTGATCGTGAAATTTTTGAAATCGAAATGGTTTTGCGAGAGGATTTTTTAATAGATTAAAAACGGTTTAACGAGTTCGAAAAAACACATATCGAGCTAAATTTCCACAATAGCTATTAAAAGCATCAAGCGACAGGGTGTTGTTATTTATCAAACTGTAATTTAAATTGAGAGGATCAACTTTGAGTATTGTAGTTTTTCCGTTGCATTTTTGATTGGCAATTCCTGATTGCAACTGGATGACGATTGCACTAGCGATGTAGGGAAGTTTGTAGTTGATTTCACATCGGGCCGCAATCTGACTTGAAAAAAAATGACTGTCTATTGAAATAGTCCATCCTTTTGCTGGGTACTTGGCACTGGTGCTCAAACAGGTCATCTCATTCAACGTCCAGGTGCCTTGTATAATTAAAACCGGCTGTGTTTGACTAAATGCCGGGACGAAAAATAATAATGGAACTAACCCAACTAGACATCGATAGATCATAGTGCCTCTTTTTGGGTATAATTAGTTCATCAAGATGACAATGTAAATAAAATTTGGATGAGATTTGTAAAATCGATTTGAACCGAAGCCGCCTTTATAAAAGTTCCCAGCCCGGTGATTCGCAAACCATATTAGTTAGCAATCGCCAGCGATCAATATCAGCTATGTTAGGATCATCAGTTTTTATTTGTCTATCAATGCTAACAAGATGGCTCACAAGGACTGATAATTCTTCGTCTCCACGATAAAAAAGTTTTAGAAGTTGATCGATAGAAGCCCCATCGGGCGCGGAGGGAAGATTTTCTATTTTTGAAAGTGCTGCTTGTAAAAATGAGTCTTGAGATGTCAGCGACAAGCAAAGCTGGGCTTTATGACTTGCTCTTAAGGTATCTGGTTTTGGATTCATGGGTGCGAGGGTTGTGCCTCCGCAATCTGAGGTGCCATTTTTTCCACTTGGATTACATGGGTAGCCAAAGATTCCAGAATAGTTGCCTACCCAGGCGCTGCTGATTGAAGCAGTTGATTTGGAAGTCGTTGATGTTTCAAAAACTTCACTTAACAATTCAGCAATGTATATTCTGTTGGCGATGACGGGCTGTTGCTGTGTCGGCTGAATGACGGCTTCACTTGGATGGTCTGCAGGTGTCGCAGAGCCGGACACGATCGATTTATATGATTTTGTGTCATCTTGTGGTGCCATCAGGGCCGAGCAGTTTTGAAAAAACTGAATTGAAACAGCTAAGGCTAAAACAGAAAGTAAAAGTTTGAAAATAGTTTTAACTCTCAACGATTTCTCCCTGTCCATAGGGATAAGTTATTATTCCAGTAGTTTCATTGAAAGTAATCAATGTCGGCGCAGAATTTTGCCATGGATTAGTTGGAAGTCTTAATAGAGACGACACCGTTGAATTCATTGTAGCTGGGGTAGGTGGAGTTTTCACTTGATAGTTTTTTCCAATGGGCGCCATACGGCCATTGGCGCCTTCCCCTGGGCTGTCTTTTAAAATATTACCTACCAAGTAAGGTCCTTTTTGAATCGCTCCTGAAAACACGCTGGATGTCATTTGTTGAAATCCGTGTCCCGAGCCGGCTCCACCAGCGCTGGCATTTCGGCAAAACTCACTTGATATTTGAAATGCAGTTTCTTTCCAAAGATCGACGTTTTTTCCACTTCGTTTTATTTTGGCCAACTGGTCGCGAAACTCTAGGACACCGGCAAGAACCGCCGAGAAATAATTGTGAGTCAGTAGTGTTGCGGTCACCGCTCCAGTAACGCCATCCATATCAGTGTGAGATAATAATAGGGTTTTTTTGGTATTGTAAAAATTGTTAGCTGTATTTTCTTCTGGTGTGCCGGCATTTGAGAAATCTGTTTTTAAGGAAACACTCGCGAAGTTTCCACCTGAAATTGATACCGATGGTGTGAAATCCCCGCTAACTAAATATTCGGCCATAGCAAATTGGCTGGGCAAGTCACCCATCGACAAAGTTTGTATCATTTCGCGAAGGTCCCAATCTTTGGCTGGAATATAGTTTCGTTGCGATCGAACCCCATCATCAGGAATGGCAAACACAGAGAACAAACTTGGGTTTAACCCAGACTGTGACAATATGAGCGGACTGTCACTGACTCCAGGAACGCCAATTTGCTGAGACGTAAGATTAATCGCCGCCGAATATCGGTTAACTGCAGGCGTCCAGTAGCCATCAATTTCGCCAAGACCTTTTTTCATACGATCGGAAATATTCTGTAAATTGAGAGACAACGTTTTTGATCCCAATTGGCCAGTGCGAGCAAATGTTTTGATTGCATTTAAACCCAGTTCGTAGGATTTCGAGTGTTTCTCTTTGAGGGATAAACTTGTTTGATTGGCTAGCGAGCGTTCAAATGATCGAAATAGATCCTTAAGATAAAGGCCACCATAACGAGTAGCGGCTTTGCCCATAACCGACGTAAATTCACTGTTGGTAACAGCTGAAAATAATTTGGAATTTGAATCAGCCAATAATCCGTCCATGCTTGGCAATCCCGTGACCGGTGTTTTAACCAAAAGACTATTTGTATCGTGGCCATCAAATGATGTCCCAAATCCCCGGACCACAAGCATATTATCAAGAATATCGGTCACCTGACGTTTACTTCCAGAGCCATTAAATACTGATGTCGAAAAAAGATGGGGCACTTCCATTCCGTTGTAATTGAAAGTTCTGTAATCAAGTCCATTGACGATTCCATCGCTAGATTTGAATGCTGTGTTAACATAAAAATTACCGCCAAAAGTTTCTCCGGATTTTGTTTTTATCCACTGATCAAACGTGTATCGCATAGGGCCTCC
>JAYTTH010000016.1:0-10495 GCA_043745515.1 Pseudobdellovibrionaceae bacterium
CAATACCGCAAGGAATCTCAAGTTTTGGTGAGGCGTCGTTCCTGGCTCTAGTAAGTTTTCACCTTTGTCATTCGCAAGGGCCCAGTTGTTATGTTTTCCGCTGCCGTTAATACCAGCAAATGGCTTTTCGTGCAGTAAGCAAACTAAATTATGTTTAAGCGCCACACGTTTTAATATTTCCATAGTTAATGTATTGTGATCGGCTGCAATATTCACATCTTCAAAAATTGGCGCCAACTCATACTGACTCGGGGCCACTTCATTGTGCCGAGTTTTTGCAGGAATTCCTAGTTTAAATAATTCATATTCCACTTCTTGCATGTAGTTTTTTACGCGTGATGGGATCGATCCAAAATAGTGATCTTCTAGTTGTTGGCCGCGCGGCGAAGACGACCCTAAAAGTGTTCGACCCGTCATTATCAAATCTGGTCGCAAGGATACGAAGTTTTTGTCGATTAAGAAATACTCTTGCTCGGCACCCAACGTGACATTAACTCGTTTTACATCAACATCACCTAAAAGTTTTAAAAAATCACAGGCCTCATGACTAACAGCTTCGAGGGATCGCAATAAAGGTGTTTTGCAATCTAATGCTTGGCCGTGATATCCAAAGAAAACGGTTGGAATGCACAATGTTTTTCCGGCATCATCTTCAACAATAAATAGTGGAGATGATGGATCCCAAGTTGTGTAACCACGGGCTTCAAATGTAGATCGTGTTCCGCCAGAAGGAAAGCTGGACGCATCGGGTTCGCCTTGGATCAATTGTGAACCTGTGAATCGTTCAATAACACGCAATTCCGAGTGAAACGTTGTTTGGATAGTAATAAAAGCGTCATGTTTTTCAGCGGTAAGTCCGGTCATGGGCTGAAACCAGTGGCAAAAATGAGTTACGCCTTTAGAAACAGACCATTCTTTTACAGCAGAGGCGATTCCTTCTGCAGTTTCCTTTGGAAGTTTTTTACCATGCTCTAAAGTCTTTAAAAGACTTTGATAAGCGTCCTTAGGTAATTTTTCTCGCATTTGCGCCAGACCAAACGTATTGCATCCAAAAAATTCAGAGACTGGTGAATTTTCGTGATTGGGGCGATTCACTTTGGTTACTGGCGGATGAACTGCGGCGTTAAGTGCATTGGCACGTGAATGGGAACTGTTTGAATCAACAGACATAAGGACTCCTTTTTTTCTGCAAGAAAGTATTTAAGTTAAATATCTCTTACAAATAGTTATTGGTTTCGACCCTTAAAATACAATCACTTTAAGGATCGGATGGGAATATCTTATTACGAATTGGCGCACTATGAAAGATTTTTTTTACTGACCTGTCTAAACTGTAGACAGTAAATTACTTGATAGTGTGCAAAATGGCCTGAAAAGGCATCGACTTGACTGCATACTCTTGTCTATCGATCGACTATTTGGTGCGTTTAAGTGACGTCGTGATTTCAAATTTCATAAACACATTTTCTGGAATTTCTTTGGAATAAGCGGTGCCGCTGAAGGTTTGATTCACGCGTTCTCCAGTTGAAATGGCCTCGTCAATTAGTTTGCGACAGCCGGCCACATCTGTGAATTCAAAAATTACGGACGTGTCGGCGCGTTTTAGGAAATCGCATTTTACATCTTTAAAAATAAATGAGATTGGTTTTTTATCTATAAACAAGGCTTCTAAAATTGGAATAGAAATAGACAATTCTGCACCCATTGCCAACGCGCCAAAGTACATAGTTCGTACATGATTTTTAGTCACAAAATTTAGAGGAATGGAAACTTTTGCCGTCGGATCGATACTTAGAAGTTTGGGATTACAGAATGACAGCAAGGGCACGCGGGCCAGGCTTGTACCTTTTATTAACCAATTTAATTTTGTAATACTCATCGGGTAAGCTTAATTTAAGGGCCCGCATTTTTAAAGCATTTATTTTGGATTCCTAACGTCCTGTTGTACAGAGCCGCCAGCTTATTGATCTTTAAAGAGTTTTAAGCCTACGTAGGTCTAGAAATCTAGTACCAGCTGGCCGTTGATCGATCTTGATATCGACGCGAGATTTGCCGATAGGTAAGAGATAGCAAAACCAATTTGAGGTGCTCATTGAGAGAGTGGATCAAGAAAATTGTCCAACAATTTGAAATAGAAAGTAGCGATTCTGCGGCCCCTGAAAAGATGTCAGAAGAACTGGCCACCATTCTGTTTTTAATCGATGTTTACAATAAAAATCTTTGGGATACACCAAAATTTTCAGTACGTCTTGCACGTGAGGAATTAGACTCGCTTTCTAAAAAATTAATTCAGTCCCAAAACCAGAAAAATAGCGACGACGTTTTTTTTCAATTTCGTCAGTTTTTCAATGCTCATCGAATTGATGAAACAGCGTATTTTCTGCAAGCATTTGAAGACTTCAAAGGAATTATATGGGATTTTGCGGATCAGCTAAAAGACGAAGTAAAGGACCAAAAAGACAACGATCTGGCGATCAGCGGGCAATTTAAAGATTTACGGGATGCCGTAGAATCTAACTCACTTGAAAAGCTGCGGTTGACCTCTAAAGAATTCATTTTAAAGTATGTTGAAGTTCAAAACAAAAAAGAAACCAACAAACAAAAACGAATTAATTCAATTAAGAAAAACTTGGGCCAATTTAAAAAGAAACTATCAGAAGCTCAGCAAACGCTCAATCATGATTTTCTCACGGGCGCCTACAACCGACGCTATTTTGAAGAACAACTTCGAAGTTTTGCAACCGTCCAGGAAATGGCCGATACTAAATCTGTAATGATGATTTTGGATATTGATCACTTCAAAAAAATAAATGATTCCTACGGCCACGATATTGGTGATTTTGTTTTAAAAGAATGTGTAGCAACAATTAAAAAACTTTTTCCACGTGAAAGTGACATTGTAGCCAGAATGGGCGGCGAAGAGTTTTCTATTTTCCTTCCAGACTACAATTTGGATATTGCCCTTAAAAAAGCAGACGAAATTCTAGAAACGATTCGCAAGCAAGTGTTTGTTCAAGGTGGCCATCAAATCAAGTTCACTGTATCGATCGGGCTTTCTGAATGGCGCACGGGTGACCAGTTTGAAACCCTTTACAAGCGTTGTGATCAAGCTTTGTATGAAGCCAAAAATACGGGAAGAAATAAATTCGTAGTGGCGGGCAGTCTAAAAGTCGCCGTTTAGCCTATTTTTTACATTCACAATCGCCGTCATGGCAACGAAAAATCTTTCCGTCCTGGAATAGCTGAAATTCGACGATTTGCGAATTGGACTCTTCAACTTCGATTTGTCCACCCACAGAATCAGCCATGGTCCATTTTTTCTGAGTTTCAAAAACAGAATCAAAATTAATATAATTAGCAAGAATCGTATCACTTGGATTCAATTTATTTTTTTCATCGATAGTAACAGGGTCAGGAAGTCCGTCTTCTAGTACTTTATAAAGTTTTAACTCTCTGGTCGGTCTTCCGTTAGGATAGTTATACAGAACTTGAGCGCGCCATTCCTGCTCACTTTTATCTTTAAAAAAATAATTTATGTAATCGGTTCGCTCTGTGGCTTGCGGGCGCAGGGATTTCCAGGTCTTAATAAAATCAGATACGAGTGTCATATCGCTCACCAATTCTGGAAAACAGAGCTTACCCTTTGTCGAAAACGTTTCTGAAAGTGTTGTCGAATCCTCGGGCAATTTGGTCATAGCGTTCTGATCATGATTTTCAGAAACAATCGCTTGGTCTAGTTGCTTTTGTGAAGGGAGGATATAGTTAAAATGCCCACCGGCACTCGGTGGGGACTTTGAAGTGAAAGGAATCGCTAAAACCACAACAAGAATTAAAAGGCCGCCGGCAAAAAAGAGTTTTTGCCTATTCGACATAGTTTAATTTTAAGTTTCCCCAGCTGGGGCATTCGCTTTTATATCCAGGAATTAAATCTCCAAAGCGGACTTCAGGAGGATCATTGGGGTTACTTGAAATACGATAGGTAAATAGGCGCCTTTTTATTTCTGCCAAATCAATCGATTTGTCGGCCATCAGACTGCGGGAGAAATATTTTGATCGGCAAAGCGAGCTTGTTGATATATTTTGACTTTTTTGGGTATTTGACTCAGCGGCAATTGAAATATCCAAATTCGGAAATATCAATTTCATTTGCAACCACGTTTTTTCATCCAAAGATATTTCAGTTCGCTCAAGGACGATTTGTTTGATAAAATTTCGAAGTTCAATGATTTCATCAGCCAGTCGTCGATCCCGACTCGGTGTCGAATAGGTGTCAAAATCGGTTTCAGATAGACATTGGTAGCTTGAGGCCTTTAAAAACATTTCTGATTCTTTGACAGCGTCAATTCGTTGTTGAACATCGGCACAGACATTTTCAACCAGGCGACTCACTTTTTGCTGGTTCGTTTCTTTTGAGTTTTGTAGAGCTTTTTGCAGTTCATATTTCCATTTGCCCGGTTTGATGACATACTGCTCTTCACTGTAGCCAGTCACTTTCCAAACGGGAAGTTTTAATTCTGATTCTTTTCTCCAATATCGAACACCGGCATTTCCAGCGGGCGTGACATTTTCTTCAAAAACCCATTCACCGTTGGGCCAAGTTTTTCTTTCTTGAAGCACTAAGCTCGAATAGGCCCCAACAGTCGAATTATAAACCAAGTGGGGGATTCCTGTTGGAAAAATATTTTTTATGATCCAAGAGTGATGATTCAATTCTACAGTTAAGATCAAGGTCCCAGGAACGATCGTTTCAGGGGATACTTTAACGGGGTAGGTATCATTGGGCAAAGACTTGGTGCTGACAATATCATAAACATAGAACAGGAATTTCCTAATGCGGTCTTTCTGGGGAAGTTTGTCCCAACGGCTCATTTTATTTGAAATTAGTTTTTTTCCACCGCTGGCGTCGTTCATCGAGAAAGGCAATCCATGTAAATAGGCAAAAATTATTCGAGTTGAATAAACATTATCTGCGCAATCCACCCGAAGGCCATGAAAGATATTCGGTGTTTCGTCTGTATTTGACTTTCTAGCAAAGAAATCTTTTCCCCAGTTTTTCTTTACCCATTCAGAATACTCTTTTTCTTTTTTATCACTCCAAACTTCAGTATCACTCCAGACTTGGGCAAACGTAGAGAAAGACACGATTAAACAGGTGATCAGCGTAGCCAAATTCATTAAAACCCCCGAAGTGGCATACGTTTACCCAATATTTAGGCAAAATTGAATCGAAATTGCCCTAGCCTATAAAATCTTCTGGCCCAAAGCCAGACACGCCCCAGACCGAGACGAAGATAAAAAGGGCTCAACTAGACCCTTATAACCGGGGCAACGTCTTATTATTTAACGGTTTTAACAAAAGTATTTTAAATGGGCACTGGAGATGACAAACTAAAGAAAGGGGAGCTTCCAATGATGTCAAAAATGAATTTAAAGCCTGTATTTGTATTGGCCGGAATGGGTTTGTTGTTTTTATTAACCTTTCAAAACTGCAGTAAGCCAAAAGCGGACAGCGATTCTACTCAATATGGTGTTTCTCAAAGTTCATCTGTTTTGTCGTCTGAAAAAGATATGTCAATTCTCAATTTGCCTGTGCTTCCTACTCGGTTTGACAATTTAACTGAAGGGTTAGAAATATACGGTAATTGTGTAATCGCGAACACGTCCCGAGATTTTACAATAACAGTAACTGATCGCAGCGGAAAAACCGATTGCGCCACTAAATGCAATGACAATTTAACGAAATTCCCGGGCGATAAAATTCAATGTACATTTCCGGGTGGCAGCTCGAATGTTTCTATTGAAACATCTAAAAACTATTGTCGAATTGTGACTGGTGGAAACAACGTTAAGTTGGACTCCTATATCGTCGATCGTCCTAGCTGCATAAGTCAGTGTCAAATTATTGGAAAAGACATGGATAAAAACACGGGTCTTAAATGTGAATGGCAAAAGCGATTATTGTATGTTCGTGTAAATGACAATCCCGTGCGAATTGATTTGGGAAGCTGCACTGTGATCGCAAAAAACTCAAAAGGCGTCCAGGTTGCCAATATTGTGTTTACTTCAGGCACCACGGAAGAATCTTGCTCTAACACCGTATCCAAAATGAAAGAAAAATACATGGTGGATGATGTGACCTATGTTTTTGCGAAAGCTGAATACGTAGTCATACCTTAAAAAGTAATAGACATCTTCAAGTTAAGAAATAGAATGGAAGCATATTTAGGAGATAAGTATGCTTCGTTTCGTTTTATGCTTGCTATTGCTTCAGTCGGCTTCTTGGGCCCAAGACAACGATATCCTTGGCTATGAAATTGAAAACGCCAATACAATTGAAAATCCTCCACCGGCAAAGAAAGTGGCTCCCTCGACCAAGAAAAAGAATTCAATCGAGCGAGAACGGGAACGTGACGTCGAGCCGGTAGTGCTAGCACCTCTGCCAACCAAACAAGACCCGGCTGCCAATGTTCCTAAGCCAGTTCCAGGCACAGGCAACCTTAAAATGGAAGACTATTATCAAACTTGGAATGCTAGAAAGCTTCGGCAAGGAATAGGGTATTCACCATTATTAGCGGTAGCTCAATATGATCGTTGGATAAGTTCAAAATGGGGCTTTCTTGTGGGCATTCGTTATTCAAAAAATCAGGATTCAGCCACAGAAACAAAAGCGACAAGCTATAGCCCTACGACATTGACTTTGACCGATTCGACTACTTTTGGGGGCAGTCGCAATCCGACTGTCTTGGTATTGATTATGGGGGCAAAAAACAGGATCTGGCAGAACGATTGGCTGCAAATCAATTGGGGACCACTTTTGTCCTATACCCAGGGAACCTCAGTGTCCTATAGTGTCGGTTCGACGTCTCGAACGGTTCCAAACGTGAATACCCCTGGAGATTATTCGGTTTCTGAAGCAAGTCTTGGTACCGTCACAACTGGTGTCGATCCAACGTATTCCCTAGGAGTAAGGCTTGGTAGCGAATTTTATGTTAAATGGTTTCCCAATTTATCTTTGTGTGCTGATATTGTTATTTTTAATCAATTACCTGTTAAAGGTACTACGGAAACCAAAACAGCTTCGCGCAATTATAATGTGGTGGCAGGAGTGCCGCAAAGTCCTTCCTCAGAAACATACAACACCAATCGAGTATTCAATGATTTAGGGGGAGCCGCTTCCACGAGACAAGTTGGCGCAGATTATTTTAACGCTTTCGGCGCAAACTGGTCGATAAAATATGTTTGGTAATATTTTTTTCCATAGTTAAGAAAAGCCCCGGCGAATGATTGGGGTTCTATTCTCTTTTTCCTTTTGTGCTGAGATCGAAAATTCCTAGGGTGAAGAGGCTTCTTCTTTCAAAAAAGGCCGCCCCTCCTGGGCTTAATTGGGGGAGCCGCCATCCCTGGCGCCAATTAGCCATTTTTTGAAAGAAGAAGCCCCTTCACCCTAGGAATTTTAATTCAGTGAGAAAACGAAAAAGAGAACAGAACCCCAAATATTTGCCGGGGAGGACAAATATAGTTTCAAGAAAAAATTCCCTTTGATTCAGGAAAGAAAACTTGTTTAACATTTTGACAATTTTTGGTTTTGTTTTGAAAACCCGAAAAAAGGAATCTAAACCGATTCTTCTTCTTTATACTTTTCGTTCCGGCCCTTACTCATAGTGTGCTCTTGAACAATCGTCTCTCTGACTACAACGACTTTAATTTGACCAGGATAATTGCATTCTTTTTCTATTTGGGCTGCTATTTTGAAGCTTAAGTCCAAAGCATCGCGGTCTGATATTTTTTTGTTATTTACGTAAACACGACACTCGCGCCCACCTGACAAGACAAAGCAATCGGTGACGCCATCAAAGCTGCGGGCGATTTCTTGAAGTTCAGTTACTTTTTGTGCATAGGTTTCTAAAGTTGACCTTCGAGCTCCGGGGCGACCGCCGCTCATAGCATCAGCTGCTATGACTAAAAACGCGTGAACTGAATTGGGAGTTTCGTCATAGTGATGGGCCCGCACATTGTGAACGACTTCGGCTGATTCACCACGTTTGGCAATAAAATTTGCGCCAATAACAGCGTGGCCGCCATCCATAGCGTGATCCATAGATTTTCCGATATCGTGCAACAGTCCACTGCGCTTTCCTATTTTAACATCCATGCCCAGTTCACTTGATAGCAAACCGCACAGCCAGCCCACTTCGCCGCAATGAAAATGTTGATTTTGAGTAAAGGAATAACGAAAACGTAAGCTGCCCATCATTTGCCTAATTTCCGGGTGCATGTTGTCCAGCCTAAGTTCCCGCGCGATGGCATCGCCATCATGTTTTATTTGTTTAAATAATTCATTTTTTTGATTGTTGTAGGTGCGATCTATAAAATCGGGAGTGATTGTTTTCTTTTCTTTCAACAAACGCTCGAGCACCCGTCGAGTCAGTTCCCGTCGAACAGGGTCAAAGCCGGCAACGCCGATCATTTCGTTTTCTGCTTCCACAATCACATCACAGCCGGTCAGATCTTGAATTTGAATTAAGTTTTTTCTTTCAACATCAACGAGCCACTGACGATGGTAGTTTTCAGGAAAATAGACAGGGGCAATGCCGCGCTCTGGACAATACCCGCGGGCAAATCGATCTAAAGCAATGTCTAAAAGACGTTTTGCTATGACTTCTTGTTGTTCTTTGACATCCAGTTCATAGTTTTCAGCGTCTCTAATAATCAATCGTTTTACATCGCTAATAAACTCATCGCCGATTATTTTTTTAACGTCTTCAGGAGTTTGACTAAGACGGGTACATAATTCTTGCACCATTTTTTTCTGTTCGACTTTAATCATTTTTTTAAAATCTTGATGAAATAATTGTTTCTTTTTTATTTCGATTTCTTTTTGGCGTATTTCATTGTGTTTTTTATCTTGGACACTTTTGATTTCGGCCCATTGATCGTCAGAGCGCGTTTTACGTTCTTGAAATTCTGTTTCCAGATCAGAAACAGCGAGTTCCAATTTTAGTAAATCGGGTTCTGATTTGGTCCAAAGTTCCATTTCAATTTCAGTTTGCTTTTCATTGCGTTCAATTTCTTTTAGCTCGGCGTTTTCTTTGGCCTCATCTATGAGTTCAAGACCTTCGGTTTCGGCTTGTCTGATGAAAATACGACTTCCATATTTATAAAAGGCAAAACCGAGCACGGCTCCAATTCCAAGTCCTACAACCGTATAAATCAGTATATTAAGTAACATAGTGTATAATTTAGGCGGCGAACACTTGGGTTGTCCAGCACTTTAAACTGATATAGGATATAGACATGAACCTCGAATCTATTATGGCTATCGTAATCCATGAAATTACTTTTAAGTTCTTTACGGTCAGTGGACCGGGTGGCCAAAACGTGCAAAAAAACAAGACAGGGGCCCAAATTTTTTGGAATATTGACGAGTCTCGACTCGGCGATGACCTCAAAGACAAAGTGCGCCGTGTGAACCATTCAACAAAAGAAGCTTCTATCGTGCAGTTCAAATCCCAGACAGAGCGTTCGCAGGATATGAACAAAAAAAGTGCACTTAAGAAGTTAGAAGATTTAATTGCCTTATCTTTGTTCATTCCCAAGATTCGTCGCGCCACAAAACCTACCAGATCGTCGGTGCGCAAGCGATTAAGCGGAAAAAAAGTGCATAAAGATATCAAGTCGTCACGAAAACGAGTTTCAGATTGGTAAGGCTTTTCTCTGGCTTGACTGGTTTAAGCGAGTATATCATTGTACCCTAAAAGTGAGGACCTTCTTATATGTTGAAAAGTCTAAAGAAATGGCTTCTGAGCTTTATTGTGCTTATGGCAATTCTTGTTTTAGGTGCTGGCTATGTTACTTTTTATTCCTACATTCACCAGCGCACCGTTGTAGGAACAGTCAATGGCGTTCACCAGCTTTTTGAAAATGTGGCCTTTTTGTCAGGATCTAAAAATCCGTCTCCCCAGATTTTTTCAGCTGCTGTTGCCGTAAGAGACAAAGCAAATAATGAGATTGTAACGGGTTCGACAGAAGATCGACAGTGGGGAGTTATTAAAGAAGGGCAATGTGTTCAGGCCGTTTTTTTTCCGTATCCGCCGTGGAATTTAGATAAAGCAAGAACCTACCATAATGTTCGTGTAGAAAAAGTGTATGATAACTGTGACGCAATCAAATAAGCGAATTTCATTTTTTGTTTTAATTGGCGGAATTGGTTTTGTTCTGCTCCAAAACCTTTCTAGTTGTGCCTCTGTTACAAAAACCAATGACGATTACGTCATGCCTAAAACCAGGCAAGTGAAACACGGTAAACATCCTTTTGTTGTGGCTCATCGGGGCGCCAGTGGCTATTTACCTGAACACACCCTTGAAGCCTATATTCGTGGAATGGAATTGGGTGCTGACTTTGTCGAACCTGATTTGGTCGTGACCAAAGATGGCGTGCTCATTGCTCGTCATGAAAATGAAATTTCTGGAACAACGAATGTGGCAAGTGTCTACC
>JAYTTH010000017.1:0-10488 GCA_043745515.1 Pseudobdellovibrionaceae bacterium
TTATCCGTATGATTGGGAACTAGTAAAACAGTCTGTTGCCAAAACTGGACGAGTGTTGATTGTGAACGAAGATACTGAGGTAACAAATTTTGGTGAACATTTAATTTATCGAGTCGTTCAGGAATTATTTTATGAATTGCTAGCTCGACCTCGGTTAATTGCCGGAAAGAATGTTCCTGGAATCGGGTTGCATCCAAATTTGGAAGACGCCACGGTTCCACAAAAAGGTGAAATAAAAGCGGCCATCTTGGAATTAGTCAGGGAAGTCCCTTAATGAAGGGACTAAGTAAATTCCATAAAAAGACAGATCATAAGGTATTTGATAAATACGAACTTTATAACCAAGCCGTTCAGTCTACAGAGACCGATGTGGAATTTATACGTGACACCTATAAAGATCTAAGAGGTCGAAAAGCCATCAGCCTGCGCGAAGATTTTTGCGGTACGTTCGCTTTGTCGTGTGATTGGGTCAAAGCAGACAGGACTCACAAAGCATTTGGAGTCGATCTAGATCCAGAGCCGATGGAGTATGGTCGATCTCATTATTTAAATAAGTTAAATACAGATCAGCAAAAACGAATGGCCCTGCAAGAGGGCGATGTTTTAAAAATTGATCTTCCCAAGGCCGATGTGACAGTGGCCGTTAATTTTTCATATTTTTTATTTAAAAAACGAGAACTTCTAAAAGCCTATTTCACCCGAGTCTTGAATTCATTAAATGATAAAGGAATTTTTATTGTGGATTGTTTTGGCGGGGGCCAATGTCATGATGAAATTGAAGACTGCATCAAGCACAAAGGATTTACCTACTATTGGGATCAGACCGGGTACGATCCGGTGACCAATGAAGCTGTTTTTCATATTCATTTTAGAATCGGCAATGGGCAAAAGATCGAACGAGTTTTTACTTATGATTGGCGCCTTTGGAGTATTCCAGAACTTCGTGAAATTTTGATAGAAGCGGGATTTAAAAAAACGCATGTTTATTGGGAAGGAACTAATAAACAAGGCGGTGGAAACGGCGAATTCACTCGCACAGAAAAAGGCGAGCCCTGCTTGTCCTGGATCGCCTATATTGTGAGTGAGAAATAGATTCAATTAGACCGAAATTTTTAAATCAATCTATTTTATAGCTCCGCCCTGGGAGGCTGGAGTTGGTGGATTAGCTTGAACGGGGTTCCCAATAATTGCATTTGGATTTTTGGTTTTGATTGCCTCGAAAGGTATAAAGATTCCGCCGCGATTGTTTTCTGAGGCCCTAATTACTTCGACCTTTGTCATATCGATATCCCCGTCTGCGCCTGAAACAATTTTGCCATCGGCGCTCATTGTGACTTCACCGAGAGAGCGAAATGATTTGTCTACCACTGGAGCCAGAGGTGTGCCATCACTTCTGACGACATTCTTTTCTTGAGGTACTGTGTTGTTTTTGATTGGGTCTTTTCTTTCGGCAAGCGTTCGCCCAGATTGGTATTTTGTTGCGCACCAGTCGCCGCCCACGCGAACATCACGACCTTGGGAGTCCTTTCTATAAATTTCTCCGGCGCCATTTGCTTCGTCACCTTGAGGTGTTGTGGCAATTTCGCAGCCGTCATATATAGCATGGCAGGCAACATAGGAATCTTGGGGGGAAGAATAAACTGGGGTATAATTTGCGTCGATATCTTTTAGGCAATCTGCCAATTCATTTTCAGGTGTTCCGTAAGTGTCGCCATATTGATTCGAATAATGTTTATTTAAAGAACTTGTTCTTCGATTTTTATAAAATGTCTTTTGATCTTCAAATGAAAGACCGAAAAAAGATTTGTCTTTGCTGTCGTCATAAAATTCATGTTTTGCTAAATCCCAATCACTGTACCCAAGTTCATTGATTGCTTTTTCTCGTTCTTTTTTGTCTTTTCTATCAATCGCAAATTTATCAGAATTAATTCGAGATATCACGTTTGCGTAAGTATTGTCTTTCACCTTTGGTTTCACTTTTCCTTGGGTGCAGTAGCCGCCTGCTAAAATCATTTGAATGACGCTTTTTTGATATTGGGCTCTAGTTGTTAGCTCGACTGGACCACTGCCAGAATCAACGATTTCACTTTTGTTTGTTTTTAAATCGCGTCGTCCTGGCTTTTTATAATTAGGATTCTGCTCGTCTACGAATAGAGCGGCATTTTCCCGCACTAAAAGGCCCATCATAGCTAAATAGTTATTGTCAGGAAGTGGGCGGCCCAATTTTTTTAGAGCGCACGAAACGCAGGCTAAATGTGTTTTTCGCAAAAGTTCTGTTGATGTGCATACGTCTTCATCTTTTTCTACCGACTTTGCAAAGGTTGAAATTGCATACAGTGAAATTAGTACGCCTTTAAATAATAAATTCATAAAACACCTCAGACATCGTATTCGGTGTCTTATTCTGAAACTTTAGCGACATAGGCTCGACAAATGTCTTGATTCATCAAGTTGTGAACTAATTATTTAATAGAGCTTTTTAGTTCGTCGCCTGTGAATAAGTATTTTACTTTTAAATTGGCTTTGGCAAACTCTGGACTATCAGCTTTTCCTCGCAGGATTGTGCATAAGACCGTGTTTATGACGGCGTTGGAATTTCGGAGGTCTTGAACGGACGTTAGGACTTGGCCGCCGGTTGTTATAACGTCTTCTACTATGCAGAGTTTTTTTCCTTCAATATCAATTCCTTCGGCAAACAAACAGGTTCCATATTCTTTAGCTTGTTTACGGACAAAAACGACGGGGATTCCAGTTTCTAAACTGAGCGCAGTAGCGATCGGTATGCCGCCCATTTCCAGTCCGGCTAGGGCTTGAGTGTCATTAGGGATTAGTGATTTTAAATGCTCTGCCACAGATTTTAATAAGTGTGGCATCGATTCGAAACGGTATTTATCAAAATACTCATTTGAAATTTGACCCGAGCGCAATTTAAACGTTCCCGTTAAATAGCAAATTTCGTAAATTTTTCGAGCTAATTCTGATTTTGGCATACCAGTATTCATGACTGGCACAGTACCAAGCCTAATTCGCTCTGTCTACTGAGTTGAAAATGGCGCAGATACGAACTTGCTTTTGCCTGGCTCGTTCAGCTACAATTTATCTAAATTGGGAGTGGTGTATGTTTTGGGACTATTATTATCCGTTTTTATTTATGGTTTTAAGTGGCTTAGTATTATTTTTTGGACTTAGAAAAGAGGTTCGCAAGTATTTGACCGTCGATGGACCTTCACTGATGGATCGAATTTATTTTGCTTTTAATTTTGTCTTAGTGCTTGTGTTCGGTGGAACTTTTTTCGCCGGCAGCATTACCAGGATCGTGTATCTATTAACTAAAACGACTTAGGATTTTTTTTAGTTTTCCTGGAGCAAAAAAAAGGACTGATTTTTCAGTCCTTTTTTAATTTTATAATGTATTGAAAATTACTTCTTCTGTTCGTCCAAACGCTTTTGTTGATACTTTTTAGCCAATTCTTCTTGAATATTTCGTGGAGCTGGTGAGTATTTCAAGAATTCCATCGAGAATTCGCCTTTTCCTTTGGTCGCTGATCGCAAATCCGTAGAGTAACCAAACATTTCTGTTAATGGCACTTCCGCTTCAATTACACAGCTTCCTTCAAAAGATGTTGTTCCAACAATCACACCGCGTCGCTGATTCACTTGTCCAACTGCCGAACCCTGATATTCATCTGGCACGGTAGTTTCAAGTTTCATTATTGGCTCAAGAACTGTTGGTTTAGCTTTTTGATACGCTTCACGCATCGCTGCCATCGCACAGATTTTGAATGCCATATAACTAGAATCGACATCATGGTAAGAGCCATCTTCAAGAACAACATTTACGCCTACAATAGGGAAACCTATCAATGGACCTTTTGCGCATTGTTCTTGGAATCCTTCTTCGACCGCTGGAATAAATTCACGAGGAATGCGTCCACCAACGACGTCGTTAGTGAATGCAAAAGTTGCTTTTGGATTTTCAGGATCTGGAACAAGAGGAGAAATTTTACCAACCACTTTCGCAAATTGACCCGAACCACCCGTTTGTTTCTTGTGGGTGTAATCATACGGTCCATCTTGCATGATAGTTTCGCGGTACGCCACTTGAGGCTGACCAACAACCACTTCGCAATTAAATTCCCGTTTCATTCGTTCAACATAGATTTCTAAATGAAGTTCGCCCATTCCAGAAATAATAGTTTCCGCAGATTCTTCATCGCGATGAACTCGGAACGTAGGATCTTCTTTTCTAAATTTTTGAAGGGCTTTAGAAAAGTTGTTTGTAGCTAATTTATCTTTTGGCGCGATCGCGAGCGAGATAACTGCATCCGGAACGTGCATCGATTGCATAGAAACATTGTGCGTACCATCAGTAAACGTGTCACCTGACGCGCAATCCACACCAAAAAATGCGACGATATCGCCGGCAAAGGCCGTTCCAATTTCATCCATTTTGTCAGAATTCATTCGCACTAAGCGAGGAACTTTAACTTTCTTTTTATCTGTCGTGTTTGTGATAAAATCGCCCGTGCTGACTTTACCCTGGTAAATGCGCATGTAAGTCAATTGACCAAATTGCGTTTGAGCCAATTTAAATGCCAAGGCAACCAAAGGCTTGTCATCGCGAGGAAAAAGTTCGATTTTTTCTTCGCCTTTATCAAGATTCAAAGCGTGTTCATGTTTTTCTTCAGGAGTCGGTAAATATAAAGCGACAGCGTCCAAAAGTAATTGAACACCTTTATTTTTAAAAGCAGATCCACAGAACACAGGAACAAATTTAAGACTGATGACACCCTTACGGATCGCCGCTTGAATTTCTTCGTTTGTAGGTTCTTGTTCCATTAAGAATTTTTCAGCTATGCCATCATCGATGTCTGCAAGCTTTGCAATCAATTGCTTACGGTAGTCTTTTGCTTGATCCAATAGGTCTGCTGGAATCGGAACTTCTGTTACTGTTTCACCGCTGGTGCCTTCGTTAACGTAGGCTTTCATAGTCGTTAAATCCACAGCGCCTTTGTGGTGTTCTTCTAAACCAATCGGAATTTGAGCCATGACCGCATTCAATCTTAGTTTTTCAACCAAAGCATCTTTAACGCGGAAAGGGTTCGCACCTTGACGATCTAATTTGTTAACAAAAGCCAATCGAGGAACGCCATATCGTTTCATTTGTCGATCCACTGTTATGGACTGAGACTGAACCCCGGCCACACCGCAAAGTACTAGAATCGCGCCGTCCAAAACCCGAAGTGATCGTTCTACTTCGATAGTAAAATCAACGTGTCCCGGAGTATCGATTAAATTTACGATATATTCTTTCCAATAAACCTGAGTCGCTGCAGACTGGATAGTGATCCCTTTTTCTCGTTCTAGATCCATCGAATCCATCGTTGCGCCAACGCCATCTTTTCCTTTTACTTCATGAATCTGGTGGATTTTACCACCGTAGAAAAGAATGCGCTCAGACAGAGTTGTCTTACCCGAGTCGATATGAGCAGAAATACCAATATTTCTGACAATGTTGATGTCCCATTTTTTGGTGGTCATTTGAGTCCTCTTTTGCTGTGTCTTAGTTTTGAGCGCAATTTATTAAAATATTTTGAGTATTTTAAAGGATATTGGCTATCATTTTTTTTTATAGAGATCAAAAGGAGAATGCGCAGAGACATTCTGCGATGCGGTATCAGGCAATGACTGAGTCTTTGGCCTATCAACTCGCCCAAGGTCAGTAGGGTAAATTTTTTAAAGTGCATGATACCAAATTGTGGGATGATCACCGAAGAGGACGGTTTGTTAAATGAGTGAAATAAAGGTTCTATTGGTTGATGACGAGGTCGATTTATTGGACATTTTAAAAATGGACATGGAGTCGATTGGTTATGAAGCACTAACCGCAAATAACGGGCTCGAAGCATTGAACATCATGAAACAGGTTAAAGACGGGACTCTTTGGATCAATGCGGTTTTGTCCGATATTAACATGCCAGTAAAAAACGGTCTTCTGTTTTTAAGGGAATTGCGCGCGATGGGACTTGAAACGCCGTTTGTCTTTTTTTCGGGCTACGGAGACAAAGAAAAAACAATTGAAGCCCTTCGTTTGGGTGCTTTGGATTTTTTAGAAAAACCCTATGATCCAGATAGGTTGATTGCGACAATGAAAAAAGCCGCTGAACTGGGTATGATGATGAAAAAAATAGAAGATGAGCTGGATTACCTGGTTAAAGATCGAAATATACCCAATTCTGAAATTGAGAAATTCAAAAAAGCTCAGCGCGAAATGCTTAAAGTTAAGTTTATGAACGTTTCTACAATAAAAAAATGACTCTGATTTCCGAATTAAAAAATCTTTTTCCTTATACCGGCTTTGTGCACTCGCAAGAAAAAATAATTCAGGCCGTGTCAGATAAAAAATCAGTTTTGGCAATCATGCCAACTGGGTCTGGCAAAAGTTTGTGTTATCAGTTTCCAGCCAAACGTTCCAAAAATTTGGTTTTGGTCATTTCCCCTTTGATTGCGCTTATGCAAGATCAGGAAAAAAAAGCTAAGGATCTTGGTATTCGGGCAGCCGCCATTCACTCGGGAATATCTGTATCAGAACGAATCGAAAAATACGCGCGATTAAAAGATAAACGCTACCAGTTGCTTTTTGTAACTCCTGAAAGATTTAGAAAGAAAGAGTTTCGCGATAGCCTAAACCCCAATAAGGTCGAACTGCTGGTTGTCGATGAGGCTCATTGTATTTCTCTTTGGGGGCATGATTTTAGGCCGGACTATTCTAAGATAAATGAGTTTCGAAATGACATTGGCAAGCCGCCGGTTTTGGCATTGACCGCCACTGCGACAGAGTCCACTCAAAAGGATATTATTAAGCAGCTGGGACTTTCAAGCTCGCTTGACTCAAAGTCAGTGGATAACTGTGAAATTATTTATGGCGGAATGGAGCGATCTGAGCTAGCCATCACTGTTGACGACGTTTTTGACAACGATGAAAAAAACCAAAAGCTTTTGAAATTGCTAGATACCTCGAAAGGATCTCAGATCGTCTATTTTTTATTGATCGAATCGCTCGCAAAATGTTCTCAGGTTTTAAGGGCCCATAAAATTGAGCATTTAGTATATCACGGCGATTTAAAACGGGATCAACGCGCCAGCAATTTATCTCGATTTATAAAAAGTGAAAATACTTTAATGCTGGCGACTCCTGCCTTTGGATTAGGAATAGACAAACCTAATATCCGGCAAGTTTTTTCATATGAACTGCCGGGGTCTATTGAATCTTATTTTCAAGAGATTGGCCGGGCCGGCCGGGATGGGAAATCGGCCAGTGCACATTTATTTCTAAGTGATGATGATTTAAGTATTTCGATGGAGTTTATAAAATGGGCCTATCCGGAAAAAGAGTTTATGTTGAAGTTCTACCAGTTACTAGAGCAAAATTCGCTTGCATTATTGCAAGATGGTTTTGGGTATTATCGAGAACAATTGAGTTTTAAAAACAAACGAGATTATCGAGTTGAAGCTGCTTATAATATTTTAGAGCGTTGGAATTGCGTAATGCCTTTGTCAGATTTGCTGTCAGAAGAAACAAAGGAACTGGCCCAGGCAAAAGATTTCAAGGTCACCCTTCGAAAACCCAGTGATGATGATTTTAAAAATGAAAATCAAAAAGTACTTTTTCAACATCAGAATAAGAAACTTTTAGATATTTACAATTGGGCCAAAAATGAAAGTCGCTGCCGTTTAGGTGCCATTTATGAATATTTTGGCGCTCACCCAATAGAATGTGGAAAGTGTGATTGGTGCCATGAAAATAAAAGTTGAGTTTCCTGAAATACCGTATTTGGAAGCTATTGACGATATTGTTGCGATTGGTGGCACTTTGGACACCCCTACTTTGGTTGAAGCCTATTCGCGAGGAATTTTTCCATGGCCTCAGGTGGGGTATCCTATGCTCTGGTTTTGTCCCCAGCGACGTGGCATTTTGGATTTTTCAGATCTACATATTCCAAAAAGTTTATTGAAATTCATGCGCCAATCGGGAAATCAATTTCATTTTACCATAAACAAGAGTTTTCAACAGGTAATTGAGCACTGCCGAATTCAAAAACGTCCCAATCAAGAGGGGACCTGGATTTTACCGGAAATTAAAAAAGCCTACCTGCAATTTCACATAGATGGGTATGCTCATTCGATTGAGTGTTGGTCTGGTGACGAATTAGTTGGCGGCATCTATGGAGTGCTAGTGAACGGTGTATTCAGCGGTGAAAGTATGTTTCACTCCCAGGAAAACACAAGCAAACTCAGCTTACTTCATTTGATTGAGTGGCTTAAAGAAAAACA
Organism: Pseudobdellovibrionaceae bacterium; assembly: GCA_043745515.1. Lineage (GTDB taxonomy): Bacteria > Bdellovibrionota > Bdellovibrionia > Bdellovibrionales > Bdellovibrionaceae > UBA2316. Next base: position 8,335 of record JAYTTH010000017.1, read on the forward strand.
AATTAATTGGATGGACATTCAAATGATTACACCGGTCACGGAAGCTTTTGGTGGTAAATACATTTCAGCCCGAGAATTTTATCGCCGGCTTCCCTACTCAAAGACTAAACGAACAACCTAAAGGTCGTATTACCTGCGAAGTGGGATGGTCACGTAGCTTGGATTGTAACACGAGTTCTCTTGATTTGGATAATGGATTAAAAACCAATTTCCTGTTTTGAATTGGTATTTAACCACGCCGCCCATTTCGTCTAAGCTAAATAAAACTTCAGTCTGGTTAAACATCGGAGAATCTAAAAATTTTAAACTGGTCACGGATTGTTTACGCATGAGATCTACTAAAATTGGAGGGTATTTAATTCTCTGAGTGATCGAGTTTTTAGTAGTATCAAGAACATTCAAAAAGGCTTCTGCCACCTGAACTTGAGTGCCAACGACTGATGTTTTTTCTGAAGTGAACATTAAACTTGATCCTACTGAAACAAAATTACCAAATAAAGCAGTCGACGCATCTAGCTCGTAGAGAACTTTTGTGGAACCATTGATAAAAATCTGAACTCTAATAATTCGTTTATTTGCATCCAACATAAAATAATTAACTAGTACGATTTCTTCTTTGATTATATTTAATACTTGAATCTTGCCTTTGAAGTTAACCACATCGCGAGCATCGGTTTTAAAATTATAAGTGTATAATTGTGACGTTTCGCCATTGGTGAGGGTCCAAGTAGCCATTTGGTCTTTAAGAACTGGATTGAAAAGGAGCGGTGACAGTGTCCATTCTTTTACGACGGCTCCTGTGCCAAGTGCGATCATGCGCCATTGTCCAGCTTCGTTTGAAGGATACAATAATGCACCGTTAAACATTGAGAAAAGAGTGAAATTAAAATCACGAGAATAGGTAACAAAATTTCGTAAAGTTATAGGAAGTAGATTTAAAAACTGAGACGAGCTGGTTTTGATCAAATTCTGGATTATAACTTTGTACACGCCAAATCGGTTTTGAGAATCGACTGCGGCAACAAACACGATCGTCACATTGTCATCTCCGTAAACTATTTGATGTGAATCGATTTCTTTAAATGGTTTACCCGCTGGATCCAAAATCGTTAACAAAGGTGGCTTAAATGTATCGCCGGCATCCGATCGCAACTGTAACATTTGGCTGCTTACAAACGAAGTGGTCTGACATATAATTCGTATCGGTGTTACGTCGGTTTGTTGAGCCTTGGCTGAAAAACCCAACATAGAAGAGGCAATAAGAAATAGGGCAATATAGAGGTGTATCATAATAGTTTTTTTACCATGATAGCGAATTTTGTCAATAGGAGCGAAAATTTTACTACTTGATGAACCAGAGGTGGATGGAGTCAAAAACACTTAAAATCTTGCCATCCAGAAATAGGTTCATTACGACCACCCAAAAGGTCGCTAAAAAGCCCATAATGAACACTTTTTTGAAGAAGTTCCATGTTTTAAGTTCTTCGTTGCTTAGATTTGCAAAATCAGGGTCTTCGTTTTTAACCTTTTTAGCCAAGCCTTGAGCTAGCACTATTCTATGGGCCATTTCTAATTTGTAGAAATGTACGGCCACCAAAATGGTATGAGATTTATCCGGTTCAAGCCGAGTGACGATGGCATGACAAGCCATTTGTTGTGCCCCTGGAATAACAAATTGAACTTTAATTACTTCGCCAAGAACCGGACAAAGATCGTCGGGGGCCGTGAAGGCAAGTCCAGTCAATGACACATTTTTAATTTCAGTGTCCTCTTCCCAAGGAATCTGTTGTGGGCCAGCCACCCGGACTAAATAATCATCATGAGTATTTAAAATGTAACGAGGAGAGCGAGCGTGATATTTAGCTAGGCTTTGAGTCATACTAGACTTGTCGGTTGTCTGGTTCAAATACTGTAAATAATTTTATAAAAATGGGAGCCAGGACCATCTCAGTATGGTACGCTCGGGACGTTAGCACTGAGGTTTAAAGCTGCCGGTTAGGTTAAATGGTTAGGTTAAATGGTTTTAAAAAGAAAAAACAAGAAAAAGACTCGTAAAAAAATAACTCGTAAAGGCACAAATACGCCTCAGGGACCCTTTTTTTCAAGTACAGAGTTTATCAATCGGGAAGTGGGCTGGCTGCATTTCAACTTTAG
>JAYTTH010000018.1:0-10486 GCA_043745515.1 Pseudobdellovibrionaceae bacterium
TATTGATTTCGTCGACGACCGCACCATGAGTCGCGCTCTAGAAAATAGAGTCGAACTATGAGCGATGGAGTTATAAATGTCGTTTATTAATTACAATGCTAAAGAAATTCACTGTAAAATAGTTTATTACGGGCCTTCCTTGGGCGGCAAAACAACGAATGTTCAGTGGGTGTACAAAGAAACGACTCCGGATCAAAAATCAAAATTAATGACTTTAAGTACGGATACTGAGCGCACTTTATTTTTTGATTTCTTGCCGCTGAATATTGGCGAAATTCGGGGGTTTAAAACTCGATTTCATTTATACACAGTTCCGGGTCAGGTTGTTTACGATGCCTCTAGAAAATTAATTTTAAAAGGCCTAGACGGCGTTATCTTTGTAGCCGATTCACAGATCGAGCGAATGGATGAAAACTTGGAAGCTTTTAAAAACTTGCAAATCAATCTCGAGCAGCAAGGTTACGATATTAAAGAAATCCCTTTGATCATGCAATACAACAAGCGTGATTTACCTAATGCAGCCTCGTTGCCTGAACTGCGAGCGTCTTTGAATCACTTTAATTCACCCGAATTTGAAGCAACAGCTTTTGATGGCCGCGGTGTTTTTGAATCGCTTCGAAGCGCTTCTAAATCGATAATCAACGTTCTTAAAGGTGGAGCAAATCTTTAGTGGGCTATGATTTAGGTCAAGAAATTCGAGACCTCAAAAAGAAAAAGAACGTTACGATTCTGGCGCATTTCTATGAAGACGGCGCGATTCAAGATCTAGCAGACCATGTTGGAGACAGTTATTTTCTTGCCCAAAAAGGCCAACAAGAAAAAGCCGATATTATTTTACTCGCTGGCGTTGTTTTCATGGCTGAAAGTGTGAAAATTTTAAATCCTACTAAGACCGTTTTAGTTCCTGATATCAACGCCGGCTGTTCGCTGGTGGATAGTTCACCTTTTGATAAGTATTACGCCTGGAGGAAACAAAATCCAGACGCCATTGCTGTTACCTATATAAATTCCAGCGCAGAAGTTAAATCCATTTCAGATGTAATTATCACTTCGTCTAATGCGGAAAAAATTATAAATTCAATTCCCAAGAATCGCAAAATTCTATTTGGGCCGGATCAGCACTTGGGAAATTACTTAAGTAAAAAATTAAATCGTCCAATGGAAATGTGGAATGGATCCTGCCAAGTTCATGTTTTATTTAATGCCAAGAGATTGCATGAAATGATTTCTGAAAATTCAGATGCAGTCGTGATTGCTCATCCAGAATGCGAAAATTCCGTATTGCAATATGCACACGTAATTGGATCAACGTCGCGACTTCTTGAAGAAGTTACAAAAAATCCCGCAAAGAAATTCATTATAGCTACTGAAACCGGAATATTTCATCAAATGAAAAAAGCAAGACCCGATGTTGAATTAATACAGGCACCTGTCGAGGACAAAGGATGTCTTTGTAATGACTGCCCTTTCATGAAACTAAATACCTTAGAAAAAATTAAGCACGCTATTGAATCCCTTAAGCCAGAAGTATCGGTGTCTGAACCAATTCGCCTTAAGGCTCAAGTTTCCCTTGATCGAATGATGAAAATCGCTCAAGGTGAAACCGTGCAATGGCCAAATATGTTTGCCTAGCACTAATTGCTGATTTTTTGGGTATAAACATGCACGACGCTTCTTCAGACATAAAAGCATTTTTAAAATCTCATCTAGGCCCGGATTTTCATCTAGAACTATTAGAATTTAAGACCAAAACTCATGATCCTTACGAAAAAAAAACAAAAAATCGATTCGAACTTAGAAACTCACTTTACCGATTTTTAAAAGAAGAAAAACAATTCATCTTTGAAGACGCCCTGGATTTACGGAATGTTCCGCAGAAAATTGGAATTGGCGCCAAAGATTTTTTTAGTTCATTGTCACATACAGATAGCACTGGTGTATTCGCTTTTGATTCCCAGCCCATTGGTGTCGATTTTGAAAATCTGGAAAAAATTAAAAAAACGATCGTTGAACGAGTCAGCAACAGGAACGAACTAAAGTTGCACAGCAATTACCAAATTCTGTGGTCCATAAAGGAAGCCGCCTTCAAGGCTATTCCCTTTATAATCCAACCTAAAACTGTCAGTGATATAGTAATTGAAACTGTGAATACCTTTTCAAATGAAAAAATGAAAAAATTTGAAATAGTGCAGTTTTTGGCATCCGTAAAAAAGTCTGCCAAAATATCCATCGAAGGATTTGGTATTTCAAACGAAACCACACAACTGGCGGTTGCCAAAGCTTTAGTAAAATAATTTGTGTTCAGCCAATTCACAAAATTAGTGTCTAGTTTTTTTACACTGTATAAATCAAAGTGCTCAAATCGAACTAATTGAATTTAATCTGCTTAACTTAAGTCTAGGGTAATCCGATTATTAGGGGGAGCAGATTTCTGAACCCTGACATAAGGATGAGTAAATGGAAGTTAAAACTAAAAAGCCCAAAGCAGGCAAGCCGGCATTCAAAAATAAACGAATTGCGCCTCGTAAAGAAGTAGAACCAATACGGGTTTCCTATATGGCTTCACTTAATAATTTGGCTAAGATTGCCAAGAATTGCCAAATCGTAGAAGCCTCGGCCTCTGGATTGTTATTAACAGTATTAAGAGATGATTTGATACCTCAATCGCTGCGAGGTAATTTAAATTTAGATTGTTTGATTGGCGATCGAGTCTATTTAAAAGTAGAACCTATGAACATTGAAATCAGCGGCGAAATTCGCAGAACCAAGTTTCTAGGAAAACAAGGATTTCATATAGCAGTAGATTATTCTGAAGATGCACCGGAATACTGGCGAGAATGTCTGATGGATTTACTTCCTAAGCCAGGTGAATTCGATAAAGATTCTCACTAAATTTACATATTAGCGAACGGAGGCAAACCTTTTTCACTTATCAAAACGATTGAATAGTGGGGCGGTAAAAACCAACTGATAGCTTCGGCAATGCCATGATGTTCTTTCGTTTCTGGATTTCCCAAAGACTCGAGCGAAAAACACAAATCGAAATTCTTATTATCATCAGATAACAAATTAATTCGCACGCCTAGCAAACCTTGATCTCTAAAAAACTCCAATAAAATTTTTCGAACGTAGACCGGTAAAAATACTTCCGACGGTTGCCCATAATATATATTTGAATTTTCTTTAATTTCGATTACTTCTGGTTTAATTTGATCCATGGTTTTATAAAACAAACCGGTTTCTTTAAAATGCCAAATCATCCCAAAAGTAAAAATGTAATCGGGATATTCTTCGGTCGGATTTAAAACTAAACCAATTCCCTTGTCATGAAGCCAATGTAAAATTTTTTGAACCGATTCTGACGCTTCGGTATCTGATTCTACCATTAAATAGGGCCAAGAATCAGGGCCGGTTTGCGGCTCTGGCGACAATATGTTCACATTACTAGCCGTAAACTGATGGAAAAACTCGTTTTCCCAATTTGGATCCCGAGCTTCGGTGGCGACATTCAACAACTCGTCCAGCGATTTCATTCTGTTTCCGTAAATAAAGATTTACCCAATTCACTATAGAAAAAATTAAAAAGGGTTAACGATTCTGACGTCATCGGATAGGGATAAACGTCATCATAGCGAAAATCATTCAATAGAGTCTTGATTTTAGTATCTTTGACTTCCTTTAACCGCGTTGTGTATTGCTTACCTGCTGTCTCTTTTTTGGCATAAAACAGGTAATCTCTGTTAGAGAGTTTCAAATTCAATCGACTAATTTGAGATTTATTTTTTAAATCAAAAATGTAAACTTCGGCGTGAATAAATGTTTCAGAAACGGCGACGATATCGCTGTCTTTATTAAATCCACGGTTTTTTTCATAGTCTTCAGAACTTAAAATTAAAACCAGTTTATCATAGCTGCCAAGCTCTGCCGCCAAATCCGAAACTTCGGACCATTTTATTTCTTGATGCAAAAATATCTTATCAAAAAACATGTTAAACTGATTTTCAGACAATTTTTCCACTGGTAAAAGAACTTCAAAATTTTGGCATTCATCACAATAGGTCACAAGAGTCTGCCTGAGAATTTCAGATCGTTCCATTTGCAAAAGTTTGGCTTCATCCAAAGCTAAATCCGGTGGATTCATTTTAGTTTTTGCCGACAATAACGTGCTATCTGGAAAATCATGAATATTTATAAAAGCTATTTTTTCTTTTTGCAGGCCTCGCAAGCTTCCTTGCGGCAAAGCTGTCTTGATTTCTTTTTCAACGGTAATATTTTCTTTGGGAATTTTATCAAGTGCTAACTTCTGACTTTTGCTGGGAGTTGCGCATCCAACAACCAAAATAAGTGACACAAACCAAATAATCGCTTTCATAGAGCAGACATTAAACGGTTCATTGATACAGTACAACTATTCAGACTACTACTTGACCAGACGCGTAGCTATGAGCCTAAAATACTAAAGTGAATTCAAAATTTTTCAATAAACTAGAGTATCAAGGCTTAGAAAATTTTTATTCAAATAGTCCACTCAATCGGTTTCAAACCAATGGTTTTAATTTAGCCGACGCCGAATTGATTAAACTTAACCGTCCTCGATATTTAGCCACCTCTACCGATTCGATTGCGATTGAAATTCACTCGGGCCTATATAAAAATCCTGAAACTTGGGGGTATTTGGCCGTTGCCAACTCGGTTTCTGATCTAGCTGCCACGGGCGCCATGCCCATAGGAATTCTGGTATCTGCCCAATGGAGTTCGGCCCATGGGATAAAAATTAAAAATTCAGTCTATAAAGCGATGAGTACAGCTATGCGAAAATTTAAAGTTCCATTGCTGGGTGGGGATTCAGGGGCGTCTGCGGCGACTGTTCTTTCTACAACTATCATTGGAGAATCCCAGTCCAAACCATTAAGCCGCGAAGGCATTGATCCTGGCGATCTTATTTTAAGTTTTGGATCTGCTTTTGGCTGGGGCCCGGCGGTGGCTTTGGATATTTTAAAGTTTGACTCTACATTGGGTTTTGAAAAACGATTTCGACCAGTTCCAGATTGGCAAATCTGTGCAAGATTTAGATCTCATTTTAAAGCTAGCATTGATTCCAGCGACGGGGTTTTCAATTCGCTTGTTACACTTGCTAAGATAAACGATGTGCATTTTTTAATAGACTTAAGATCAATTCGGCTTCCAGCGTCTTTGAAGCGATTTCAAAAAAAATATGGTGTTCCGATTGAATACTTTTTAGAAAGTGATTTGGGTGATTTGCAAACATGTGTGGCTATCACAGCCAAACATTACGAAAAAATTAAAAGCCAATTGCCTTTTCATATAGTTTTGGCTCAAGCCGAAAAACGAAGCAGCCGAATTGGCATTGATCAACCTATTCACTATGTTCGGTCATCTTCTTTTATCAAAGAAAAATTCTTAAATGGGTACCAACCCCTTCCGCAGCAGCTAGAAAAAAATGGAATGAATTACAAAATGGGTTTAAAAGATTGGTTCAAACAATTTAAAGGCCATTCATTTTGATACATGTTTTAATACGAGCGACCTATTTCAATTTTTATTCTGGTCGCCTTGGTCTGAATTTTAAATGAATCTATGGGGTTCAGTTTCAAATCTGGTAATCCCGGACCAAAAAAAAGAGTCCAATCAGAGCTGAATACACCAGCCAATTCTAAATCATCTATATCCTTAAAAAGTTGTGCCAAAATAGGTTCTTCAAAAGATTCACGTCCAACGTACACATGCAAACCCTTCAGTTTTTTTTTACCCCTGAACTCATTCAAAATTGTCTCTTTATTTTCTCCGATTTTTGATCCTTTAAGATAATCGGGGTGAAATCGAACACTCAATACAGTGGTCGCACTGAAAATTTCCACTTTTGAATAAGACAATTTGAAAAGTTCGATTGAATTCAGATGAAGCCCGCCAATATTTTTATCCAATGCTTTTTCAATCGCTTTGTCTGTTAACCCAACACCACCAAGATAGACATCTTTAGGATTAAACTTTAAATCCAGAGCGTAGTTCAATTCGTTCAAAGTTGAAACGTCGATCGAAATTCCCTTTTCCCGAATATGAGAAACTACTTTATAGTTTGGTTGCGTTTTCAGAGAAAACGACATAGTCACTTTTGTGTTTAACATGTCTTCCATAATTTTCTTGGTTTGAATCAAATTTAAATTTAACTGATCTTGGTCATAGACAAGAAATGGTCGACTTTCCGAAATGAGACTCAAATCAACTAATTGGTCATTTACAGAAAATAACTTATCAAACATTTTGACCTCGTTGACTATTCACGAAATAACTTAAATACGCGTCCCACTCGTCAGCACTTTCGGCACGAGTACTGGACAATGCCATTAGGCACTCTGATTTTCCTAAATTCCAATAGGACCAATCGACTGGAATAAGCTCGGCACCTTCCGTTTTAAAAAATACCTTGTCGGCTTCTTTGTCTAAAAAACTCCAAAAATCTCTAAAATTAAGCCACCGATTATTTATAAATCGAAGGCGAAAAAACGAAACGTAGGGCTCGGGAAATTTGATGCACTTGTTGATTTGATGCAACACGTGGCTTTTGTTCATTCGTACATTTAAATCGACGACTGGAAATAAAATGCCATCCTTACTTACTATACTATCAAAACCAAAATAACCTGAGTACCCTTCTTTGATAAGTTGATTTCTTACTCTATCAAAAATTTCTTTTAAGGGCGTTTCAACATTTTCTCTATTTATAAAATTAATGTCATGCCTCAAAGACAATCGGTTTTGATCGTATTTAATAGTTGCCGAGTTAAATTCTTTGGTGGCCGTGTGGCCAAAACAATTGATATCCAATTCACGGTCAATTACTTGTTGTTTTATCCACTGGGACTGATCCCATTCTGCAGACAAGTTTTTCCTTATGGCCCAGGCTTTCACTTTCATAAGATCATCATACTTATAGATCCCGCTACCGCCGGAAGAAACTATACTTTTAAAAAGGCATTCAGAATTTTCAATTTGTTTCCCTATAACAATTTCTGAATCTGGAATGGTAAAAGATAACTTTTTGGCCAAATCTAAAAGATAGCTTTTTTTATTCAACCTTTTTACCAAATTTATATCCATGTCCGAAGCGGTCTTAGCAATGCCCAGCTCTTTAACCAGGGTCGACTCCAAAACGCTGGAGCCAGCAAATAAAGCGGAATCTATATCCTGTGCCAAACTTTTCACTGTCACAGCGAATTCCTTTACTCGATCCAAAGGGACTGGCACTACGATAAATCGAGCCTGAGACAAGTTAAAATGTAGCTCTTGTAGTTCGAAATATTTTTCATCACTTGGCCCTGGCACGACTATCAGGTCCCCATCTTGGGCAAAAAATCTTCCCAAAAACTCATTTACACGCGACAGGGTCAGAGTTTCGGGACTCGATACATCAAAGACTTTATTTAAAAAATCGTTTTCGGTCCAAAGACTATCTATCAATAAGTTGATAAAAATCAATTTTGATTTCATAAGTAAAGCGACTCCATAACGTTTGATCTTTCACGATTTTCAAAAACAATTTTTGATAATGTTCCATTATTACTGTCAATGGCGCAAAGAATACGTCTGCTAAATTGGTATTGCTCAATCTCAGTTGGAATTTCAGCTTCAATATCTCTAATATTAATTCCAAAAAAATTTTCGGAAAATGCCAAATTGTAAAAACAAGAAATTAAATCCTTCGGAAAATTTCGATTGCCTCTGGAAGCGACAATAAATGCTGTTGTTAAAAATGGCAACTCACTATTAATTTCAAATTGTATTTCAGATCCATTTAGGACCCTTCGATATTTTTCAATCAAAAGCCGAGATTGACCATTCCATCGTAGGGCTTGTAAATTGCCTCGGTCGACCAAAATGCCTGAAATGGTATTATCCCTATTTTTGAATTCAAACAGGCGAGCAGAACGAAACGTGTTTCTAATATTTATCGGAGTTTTCCACTTCATCCACGAATCATTTTGCGTTAAATACATTGCCAGGTGTTTTTCAATTCGGTCCCAATCTTTCGAGATTTCAAAATCGATATCGGTGCTAACGTCTGAAATTTTATGATTTGGGTAAATGGATATCAAATTTGAACGAGGCATCCACAAGCTTTCATGTTCAAATTTATCTGCAATTTTCATAGACGCTGAGGCAAATCCATCTCGATTTTCAATTGCGATATAAACTATATCTTTGCTGGGTAGATTTTTATGCAATCCCGAAACAAGTTTGGCAGCCGCAAATGACTTTCTAAAACCGGGATGTACTAAAAAGTCCGTAAGCAAAAAATTGGGTCTAGGCGAGTTTCTAAACTCGAAAGGCAGTAAAACCAAGGCCGCTTGGGCTACAAGAATTTGACCATCATAGACACCCAGGGCCAGATTATGACCTTTGGAATACCAATTGTAGACTCCCCAAAAAGATTTTCCCCTATCAATATAGTAATCGGTATCAGTGGATATCTTTTCGGAATCTAAAAGCGCCAGCATCGCCGGTACGTCCTCTGGGTTAAGAATCCTTAGATTCATACAGTCCCGATTCTAAATAGCTGGTTTTTTTCGAAGTTGAAAATTGAATTTTCCCGTTTAAATAAAAAATTTCTTGAGCGGCATTGGACCCTAAAAATTGGTTTGTTCCCGCTGAATATCCGTAACCGCCTGCGGGGCCAAATACCAGCCAATCACCTCGAGACAATCCGATCGACAAAGAGATCTGTTTTACTAAAATGTCCGTCGAGATGCCTAACGAGCCATAAATATTGTATATTTTTGACTCTGGAAGTGATTTTTTAATTGAAGATACTGTTACGTCTTGTTGGCCAAATCTTGGGGACCCAAAATGGGAGGCTAAATGCTGAAGGCCACCGTTAATGATTACAATATTTTCGGCATTTTTCTCTTTAACTTCTAGAATTTGAGTTAAGTATAAACCACAATCGTGAATCAGTGCCCTGCCACATTCTAGATTAATTTCATATTCGGGATCATCAGGGAAATGCTCGGGTAAAACATGCTTAACTATTGGCAATCCCCCACCCCAAAAAAGGACTGGTTTGTCTATAAAAGACGACCGATTCGCCGATATAAAATTTTTAATGTCTGTGAATTTATTTTGAACAATTTCTTTGGTGGCCCGCTCTCGACCGATATATATATGCACGCCTGTTAAACGACCAGAGTTTTGGCATTCATTAACTACTCTTAAAAGATCCGCGTTTGGAAAACCAACTTTTTGTGAGTAGCTGCTTTCTAGAGGCCAACGAACGGTTAAGGGAATTGAAGTTTTTTTCAGGGCTTCAAACTCTTCCAAAGAATCTAAGTGAACAGACTTTACAGACCCGATTTCCGATCGTTCTAAAAACGATTTTGCTTTAGCAGGACCGCTAACTGTTACGCATTGAGCGTCGTTTGTAACTTTCAAAACTGCATTGAATTCTCTGGCCGACGAAACATCAAAATTTATGTTATTCTGCCTAAAATGCCTTAGTAATATTTCCGACGGATTTGACTTTACCGAAAAGTATATTTGATTCAAATTTTTAAAATGATTGCGTATCGTGTGAATATTTTTGCTAACTTGATTTAAATCGTATAAAAAATAGGATTCGTCATTTTCTAATGAGAACGTCGATGTGTTTAAAACGTCTTTTAAAAAGTTCAACCCAATTCTCCTACCCCATTTAATCTGAAAAATGTTTCGTATTATATCGTATTTAATTACTCTAGATTTAGGTCGAGATGGGACTTATATTTGATACCTTAATTCGATACCATTATACTATGAACCCGGCACTTTGGCGCATTTTTTGTTGCTATCTGATCATTGGAATCTCAATCTATGCTTGTGAGTTCATTTCATTTTGGCTCTATCCGTTTGCTTTAGTGGCTTTAGGCAGTCAATTTTTAACCCTTGGAATGTTAGGACACGAAGCCACTCACGGCCATCTGCACAAGGTAAGATCTTTAAATGAGTTAATCGGCAGATATTTTTGCCATTTTCCGGTCTTAGCGTCCCACTCCCATTTTAGCATGACCCATTTAAAGCACCATCGGGAAGTAGGCAAACAAACAGATCCTGATTTTTTAATCTACCAAAATTCATTTTCGTCCTTGGGCGCATGGATAAAATCAAGCTTTTTGGAAACAATTACTTTAAAATTGTATGCAAACTATTTAGTATACTTTAATGGAGCTAATTTTTACCTAACCGGAAAGTACCCTTTTAAAATTAAAACTGACTATAGACGTTTCTTTGGCTTTTGGCTTGTTATATTTTTAATGTGTCTCAATTTCAAATTAATTCCACAACTATTTCTATATGGCATTTTTCCAGGCTTTTTATGGATGCCTTGGATAAAAGCCCTTACTACCTAGTTCATAATATAGGACACACTATCTGCCAGAAAAAATGAGCGCACAAGATATGGATCCGCCTGAACTGCTTTCAGGTCCGACTCAAC
>JAYTTH010000019.1:0-2825 GCA_043745515.1 Pseudobdellovibrionaceae bacterium
GCAATTGCTTTGTATAAAAAAATAGGATTTACAATTGAGGGTATTCAAAAAAATGAATTGAAATACGAAGATGGAAATTATGTTGATGTCTTAATAATGGGTCGGTTTGTTTGAGATGAAAATAGAAGAAAAAAAAGTAACCATTAAAAATAACTTATCCGTGCTTTTGCGCTCGGTTGCGGCAGATGACGCACAAATGATGTTAAATCATTTAATAATTTCTCATAGGGAATCCTTTCGAAACATGAATCAATCCGCAGTTTTTTGGGAAAATTTTTCCGTTGAGCAAGAAAGTAAAGTTTTAGCGGATTTTTCATTGTCTCCAGGAAAATTTATGATGGCGGCTGTTTTAGATGGCAAAATTATTGGTGGAATGGGCTTGGTCGGCAATACGGCAGAATTTACTAAGCATAGCGCCAGTCTGGGAATGAGTATTCAACTTGCATTTTGTAATGCCGGCTTAGGCACATCAATAATGATTCACGCATTAGATATGGCAAAGGTAAATGGATTTCATCGCATTGAATTGACCGTAAGAACGTATAATAAAGCTGGTATTGCACTTTATGAAAAAATGGGATTTGAAAAAATAGGGATCTTAAAGAATGCTGCTTTTATTGATGGTCGCTATGAGAGCGAGTATTCGTATCAAAAGTTACTTGTCTAGGCTTGATCCGGATTCCTGTTGTCCCATAGGCTTCGTCCTTTTTCAAAGCTTGTTTTGGGACCGAATGAATTGGCATTAGACAATCTAGATTTTCAGTTACGAGATGAAACTATTCCCGTTCGCATAGAAGAATTGGCAGTCGCTATGTATTAGGGGATCAATTTCCCGTAAGTGTTAAGAGGTTTAAACGTTAATTCAGCCTCGTTTTGGCAACAATTCGAGGTTTTCCATTCTTTTATTGAGAATGCCAACAATCGTAGCTACGATGATTTTATGAATAGTACCAATGACAAGCCTGTGGAAATCCCTGTGGAAATCGATGCAAAACTTTTATCTGAAGATGCTTTGAACGGAGTCATAGAAAATTTTATTTTGCGTGAAGGAACTGATTACGGAGTTCAAGAAGTTGCTTACCTTAAAAAAAAAGAACAAGTCGAACGTCAGATTAGTCGTGGTGATGTAAAAATTATTTATGACCAAAGCACGGAAACGGTGAGTTTAATAACCGCAAATGAATTCAGAAAACTACAAAAAAAAACGGGCCCCGAAGAGCCCGCAGTTTAGAAACTGTTTTGATAACAGTATTATCTTAAAAGATCAGCACAACGTGTGTTGCGAGATATTTTATCAAGAGCATAATCACGAGCTCCATTTGAACTCATATTTAATCCTGATGTTGAGTAAGCAAAGCTATATTCTTTAGAGTACTGTTGGCGAATCATTTCTACGTCGTTTGCATTTCCGCAATATCCGCGATCTACCCATGCCATAGCTACTCGTGCTGCTGTTGATGAATCTCTATTTAATCCATTAGTTGAATAAACAAAGTTTTTTACTGCAGTCGAAACGTCTCGAATTTGCTGAACTTGCTGTTCTGTAACCGTTTCAACCCGTTTACTTGCGTAAGAAGTCGCATCGCTAGAACTCATATTCAAACCTGATGTTGAGTAAGCAAGTGAATACAACGCTCTAAATCGTGCAGAATATTCATTGATTGAGCCACAACGATGAGATCGAGTATAATCCAAAGCCCACTGAACAGATTGATCAGTCGTCAAATTCAATCCTGAAGTGGAATAAGCAAATGCTTTCGCCGCGTAAAATTCTTGATGATCTTGATCCGAACAATAGCCTCTCAAGGATGCATAGCCACCATATGAAGTAGGCGGAGGGGGAGGCGTTGGAACTACGTAGCCACCATGATTTTGGTTTCCAGGATTTGATCCCTGGTGTCCTCGGTTATCCCGACTATCATATCCGCCATCACGACCGCGGTTGTCACGATAGTCACGGTTATCTCGATTGTCTCGGCGACTATCGTATTCACCTTGATTGCTGTTTCCAGAAGTCACCGTTTCAGTTCTGACTTCTTCGCCATTTCTAAAAACAACGTCACTCGAATTGACTTCATTCCAAGACCCGTTGCCCTTTGTGCACGCAATGCCCGTTTTTGTTTCTGTTTTTTGACGAGTTACTATTGTCGACTGATATTCACGACATACTTGGTTTCGATCACTTCTTACGTAACCTTCGCGAGTTGTTCGAAAGTTACCGTGAGATCCCGTTCTGGATCCATAAGTATTCCCATCCCAGTCTGTTTGGCGTCCAATAGGTTGTTGAAAACAATTACGTTGTGCTTCTTCAAGCGCTCGTCTGTCATTTTCATCAATGTCTTTACCAATATCTTTTCCAACTACGGCACCAATGATGATACCTAATCCAGTTGCTAATTTTTTGCCGTTGCCGCCGCCAATTTGATTTCCGATTAGGCCGCCGACGATGGCTCCCACTATGGCATCAGTATCTGCATTATTTGCGTGGGCATTAAAACTCAAACCTGTTGCTAAAATTGTTACAACAAGACTACGTGTTAAAAAATTTCGATTCATTATGGCTCCTTTTATTTAGTTTTCGAATTCCGAGATGTGTATAGCAATCTTAGGGCCTGGATATTTTGACACTAGTAAAAATTTCTAATAGAGCCCTTGATAGCTTAAAATCCTAGCGACTGATGCGATTAGATTTTTTTCATAGTTCGATTTAGTAAATATTTAAAACTTAAAGATAGAAATGACTCGATGGGCTGAATTTAATTCAGGGGAACCCAATTCAAATCAGGCAGTCGCTTTCCCGTTTTGTAGAATTCTTTTATTATGTT
>JAYTTH010000020.1:0-10468 GCA_043745515.1 Pseudobdellovibrionaceae bacterium
GAAAAGTTAATTTTAAAAAATGCATTTTTGATTCCCTTATTTAACTGTAATTTCGCCTTTTGATGCCGTATTAGATCCATGATAACCACATGTAAAAGAAAACTTACCTACACTATCAGCAGTAATAATTTGTTTTGCCGTCAGTCCAACATCAGCCATTAAGTCTAAACTTAATGCTGAAGATTCAAATCTGAACATTTTATTATCTGTAGCTTTTAATACGATTTCTATAACTTGCCCTTGTTTGACTTCAATTTTTAATGGTGAACATGAACCATCAGGCTGTCCTGCAATATTAATTGAGATGTCTGGAATTCTAACTAAATCAATGACTGATTCTTTTTGCCAGTGTTTCGCAATATCGAAAGCTGTTTGGCCAGATTTATTTTTGATTCTACGATCTGGGTTCCCTTCTAAAATACTTTGAGTGACCCATGAGTCGCCGTTACTATTGTAGACTGCATGCATAAGTGCTGTAAATCCGTTTTTATCTTGGGCATCGAAGTCTGCTTCAGCCGCAATAAAAGAATCATAGACATCACGAATATTCATTTTTGCAGCTTTAATAAGTGGTGTGTCACCAGACTTATCAGTCACATTAACAAATGCTCCACTACTGATCAGAGAGTCGATAACATATTTTGGACTACCAAAACTTGAAACATATTTTATGCCATCAGTCCCACAGCTTGAGTCAATAGCAAACATAATTGGGGTGCATCCATTTTTGTCGGCTTTATTTACGTTAGCACCACACTCTATGGCTGTTTCAACCGAATCAATACTACCAGAAAAAATAGCTTCTAAAAGAGATCTATTTTTATCAATATCTTCTGTGCACATGCGCGGCGTAGGAAGTTGACCTTGAAAAACACAATTCACTGGTAATTGATGAAAATTACCGTTCGGACTATCTAGAATAGCACTTTGCAAAGTATGATCAGAATTATATGTAAGCTCTAGCTTGGTCGTAAGTCCATCCCCATAAATGACTTTATTTAATCGTGTTCTTGGCTTATCTGATAAGCCGATTCCATTCTGTAGGGTTGAACCATCCGGCATCATTGTTTTTAATCTAGATTTGTAACGAATTTCAGTGGGGAAATCTTTGTCTGGCTTTCCTTGAATTTGAATTTCAAAATTTAGATTTGTTGTGTTGGGGTCATTCGTAACACCCGTGCAAGTTATGGTTTCGGCCTTTAAGTTGAAAACCGCCATGACTGAAAAAATAAATAGTACAAACTTCATAAAAACTCCTTTAATAAATCAACAATTAATCTTTAGCGCCGTTATCGATCCATTTTCGGATTGCGGCTTTTTCTTCATCTTTAAGTTTAGAATAGCCCTCTTTAGCTGGCGGCATTCTTTTGTCATCAACACGCTCAATGGCTACGACGAGTCCTGACTCATCCGAGTTACTCGGTATAATAAGTTCAAGTGGAGAATTAAGAAGTGAATCTTTGTCAAAAAGAATTCGTTTTCCAGTTCCCGCAGGATTGTGACAATTAATACATGCAGCTTGAAATATGTGTTTGTTAATTGACTCATAAGTTGGAACCAGTGGGTCTGAATCTACTGGCGGTGGAGCTTCACTTTCACGAGGCGCTCCTAAAGCTATCCAGTTGCTTAAAAGTCTTTTTTCATCAGTTGTTAGTGAACCACGCTTCGGCATTGTTTGTTCTACAAACACTGCCTTTTGGATGGCACCCAAATGGCTCATTACGTTTTCATATGTTTCTAAATTCACGTTGCCGGAATTTCCATGACAAGTGGCGCACTTAGGTCCAATTATTCTAGTTTTCATAAACTCATAATTCATCATCGTGAGTTTTTCATTTTGATCGATTGTACCTAGTGTTTGATTGGTTGCGTTTCCAGCCTCTTTTAAACGAGTGTAGTTACAAGCGCTGATGAGGCTTGTAACTACGATCACAATTAAAAAGTAAGGCTGAATTTTCATAAATTAAATTTCTGTGGTTAATTTATGGTACAACTTCAGCAGAAATAAATGTTCCATCTAACTTGAGATAGACATTTAATTTTTGAGCCTGCGCTGACGACTTCAAAACCAAAGCTGCGACAGTCTGTCCGCCAAGAGTTCCCTTTGTTAGTCGTAGAGAAATGAAACTATTGAAATACGGAGCAACCATCGGCAACGCGCTGTTTTCAAGCACGTAGTGCATTCCATTTTCAATTAAAGAACCGGCATCTTTATCTGGCCATTGTGGATCTGCTCCGGCTGTGCCACCAGTTAACAGTTTGAATGATAAAGGCTTACCATCATGGTCAGATAAAATTTCAACTTGCAGTGGTGTGCCTGTAGCTGGCATTGTTTGAGATACGACGGCACGGTAAGCCACTGGGTCAGCATTTGTTACTGCTGTTGCCTCAACCATATCTAATTTTTTTAGAAAACCAGCATCGATTTTATTAAGAGCTACAAGACGATCTATACGGTGAGCTGCCAGTTCGGCTGCTTTTGCTAAACTAATCTTCCCTTCATCGTGTGCGAATCCAGTCAGTGAGGTTAGCGTAAGTGCTAAAGTTAATAATATCGTTTTCATTTTTTCTCCTTGTTTTGTTTAAAGTTCAAATCGCTTTGTTTGTATCATAAAAAAATCTACCTATCAGTTCTAATCCTAAGTTCGTTCTATTCTTTCGAAAGTAGGTGCTGCCGTATTTTTGAAATTTCATTTTGGACTAAATCAAGACTGGCGATCACGTTGTTGTCTGTAAAAATTTCGCCAGTGATTAATTCATGGACGCTAATTTTAAATAATTGAGCCAATGCAATATAGGGTTCTCCTACAATTTTTCGTCCATTTTCCCATTCGCGGTATGTTGTCGTTGGAATATTGAGTGCAAGAGCCACATTTTTAACGCTCAAGTTATTCTTGTTTCTGAATCTTCTTAAGCGATCACTTAAATTTTCCGCTGACTTTTCAATCATAATTCCTAACTTTGACCCTTCAGAAGTTGGATGATTTCTTCAATTTTTTCCTGAACAATAAAAGCGTCTTTACTTGCAATAGCTTGCTTTACACAGTGTCTCATGTGGCCCTCAATAACACAGGCCTCTAAGCTTTTTAAGGCAGAGCGTATCGCTTTAATTTGATGAACTATATCTGGACAATATCTTCGGTCTAAAATCATTCTTTCAACCCCCTCGACTTGCCCTTTGATTCGGCTAAGCCTTTTCAACTCGCTTGAGTGATCGTGAGGCACAATGACAATTGGAGATACTTTCTTTTTAGGCGGCGTCTTTTTAATGGGTTCGTGTGAAAGCATTTTAACCTCGCTTTTTTATATTCTGCTTAAATGATAACTATACTCAAGGGGGGTATAGGTCAATATCTATTATTGCGAACGATCTTTCGTACTTTTAAGACGAAGAGTCGTAACAAAAGTAACACATCGCAATTTAGATACCATATACATACCTACCTAGGGTATTTAGATAGTGGGATAATTATTACAAAAGGGGTTGTATGAAGACTATGTTGTTTTTTAGTGTATTTACTTCGCTTTCGGTTTTTGCTTCGGAGGTTAAAGTAACGAGTTTTAGGTTTCTAGAAAATGGAAATCATTTTTCGCCAGCAGCTGAAATTTGCGGTGAACTTTTAGTTCCAACTGGGAAAACGGAAATGATAAAAATTACTTCAGACCCCGATTCAAAAAGTCCTGCAAATTATTTTACATGGGCTGGGCCTGAGGGTAAATTTTGCTCATTGATTGCTACTTTTACTGGTAAAGCAAACGTCGATATACAAAAATAATTAAATATTTAAAGGAGAATCAGAAAATGAAAAATATTATACTTTCAATTGTAGTGGCATTATTTGGTCAGTTGACTTTAGCTCACCCAGGAGAGGAAGCTCGTGTTGTTATTGAGTCTGAATCTCAAAGCAGCTTCCAAGCTGGTAGTTTTGAATATGCTTTTCAGCTTATTGATACATCTGTTAATAAAGTTATTACAGAAAATGACTTATTAGAAAATCAAACTAAGAAAATGCACATGATTGTGTATGACCCTTCGTTAAAAGAGTTCACGCATGTTCATCCGATTTTTGATGGAAAAATCTGGAAAGTAACTTTAAATCTGCCTGTGAATGGAAACTATTTTGTTTGGTCTCAGGGAGAGCTTTTAGATAATACAGAATTTTCTGCATTAACACGTGCGCAGGTAGTTAACGGTAAGCTTGAAAATACGCCAGCTTCATTAGGAGATGTTCGAAAAGTTACTGTTGGGCAAACCACGATTGAGCTAGGAAAAGCCAAGCTTAAAGTCGGTAAGATGGCAATGCTTGATTTTAAAGTCACTCGAGAAGACGGTCAGGCCCCTGTCATGGCTCCCTATTTAGGTGCTCTGGCTCATGTCATAGCTACTCCGACTGATGGTGATGAGTTAATACATGTGCACGCTCAGGCAACGAGTAAGCCAAATTCAGGAATGCTTCACGTTACTTTTCCAGTTGAAGGCGAGTTTCGTCTTTGGGTTCAATTTATTGAGCATGATGAGCTCGTGGTTATGCCGTTATCAGTTGTAGTATCAAAATAAATCACAAAAATTTGTCACAAACTGCTCACTCTGATCGTATTAGATTCAGAGTGAGGGAGAATCTTTAAAATGCTTGATCGAATTATTAAATACGCACTATCGCATCGAATTTTAGTTGTATCTATTGCTGCATTTTTATTGGCTTATGGCGGATACATTGCTGCGCATTTACCAGTGGATGTCTTTCCAGATTTAAATAGACCTACTGTTACGATCATGACAGAAGCTTCAGGGCTTGCGCCCGAAGAAGTTGAAACACTAGTCACCTTTCCATTAGAGACTACGCTGAACGGTCTGCCAGGTGTTGAGCGTGTTCGTTCAAACTCGGGTGTTGGGCTCAGTATAGTTTACGTTGAGTTTGCGTGGGGAACAGATATTTTTCGCAATCGTCAATTAGTTCAAGAAAAATTAACTTTAGCAAAAGAAAAGTTACCTAAGAATGTAGCTCCAGTGATGGGTCCGATTGCTTCGATCATGGGTGAAATTCAGCTTGTAGGCTTAACGTCGAAAGATTCTAAAATCGCACCTATGGATTTAAGAACTCTAGCTGACTGGACAATTCGCCCTAGGCTTTTAAGTATTCCAGGTGTTTCGCAAGTGACATCTATCGGTGGCGGTGTAAAGCAGTATCAAATTTTATTGTCTGCCGAGAAAATTCAAAAAGCTCAGCTTGCCATTGAAAGTATCGAACAAAATTTATCTAAAATCAGTCTGAACTCAACAGGCGGATTTATTAATATTGAAAAAAATGAATCATTAATTCGCGTGCTTGGTGCAATTCGTGATCGAGATGAGATTCTAAATTCTGTTGTAGGTATGCATTTAGGAAAGCCAGTTTTGGTTAAAGATGTGGCCGATGTTAAAGAAGCACCGCAAACAATGCGAGGCGATGCCAGCGTGAATGCTATCCCTGGCGTTATTATGAGTATTCAAAAACAACCTGGTGCAAGCACCATAGAGCTGACTGGGGAAATCGAAAAAGCACTGAAAGAACTTGCAAAGACACTTCCAGAAAACGTCGTGCTTAATCCTGATCTTTTTAAGCAAGCCAACTTTATTGAAACGTCTATTGATAATGTCAAAGAAGCTCTTCGTGATGGAATTATTTTAGTTTTAATTATTTTATTTTTATTCTTACTTAACTTTAGAACGACGATGATAACAATGACAGCCATTCCATTGTCGTTTGCTTTGTCTGCTATCGTTTTCAAAATGTTTGGTTTATCAGTGAATACGATGACATTGGGAGGGCTTGCGATCGCCATCGGTGAATTAGTAGATGATGCAATTGTTGACGTTGAGAATGTGTTTAGACGACTTCGTGAAAATAAACAAAGTGCAAATCCAAAAAATTCACTTCTTGTTATTTATGAAGCCTCAAGTGAGGTCAGAAATTCAATTGTGATCGCAACAATAATTGTGTGTTTAGTTTTCTTACCTTTATTTAGCATGGGTGGAATCGAAGGAAAACTTTTTGTACCATTGGGTATCTCGTATATTATTTCGCTATTAGCTTCGATGGTTGTGTCATTAACAGTAACTCCAGTTCTGTGCTCGTATCTTTTAACCAAGGGAAAACTTTTAGAACATAAAGACGGAGTCTTAGTTCGATTTTTAAAGCGTGTAGATACTCAAATCTTACATAAGTCTATTGCTCATCCAAAAATAGTCATTGGCGTAACCATTGCTCTATTTATAGGTGCACTTGGGTTAACAACTCGAATGGGTCGAGATTTTTTACCTAAGTTTAATGAAGGAACTGCGACGATTTCGATGATGGCGCAACCTGGAATTTCTTTGGATGAATCAAATAAATTAGGACATCTTGCTGAAACTTTAATTTTGAAATCTGCTGAGGTTAAATCAGTTTCAAGACGCACAGGCAGGGCAGAACAAGATGAACACGCAGAAGGTGTTCATTCATCAGAAATTGATGTTGATTTTAAAGATGCTGGAAGACCACGTGAGATTGTTTTAACAGAAATCAGAAAAAATCTTTCAACTATTGAAGGTGTATTTATAAATCTAGGGCAGCCTATTTCTCACAGGCTAGATCATCTTTTATCAGGAGTTCGTGCGCAAATTGCGATTAAAGTTTTTGGACCAGATTTGGCAACTCTTCGAGAAACAGCCGCTGAAATAAAAAAAACAATTGAAGGTACAAAAGGTTTAGTCGATCTTCAAGTTGAACAGCAGGTTTTAATCCCCCAAGTTAAAATTCAATTAATGCGTCAAGAAGCTGCTAAATTCGGAATTGTAGTCGGCGATTTGTCACAGCTCATGGAAAAAGCTCTTCAAGGCGAAGTCGTCGGACAAATTCTTGAGGGACAAAAAAATATTGATGTTCTCATGCGCTTTGATGAGAAATCGAGATCTGATCTTGAGCTTATTAAGAAAACGCCAATTAAAATTATGCCAGATGGAACAAAAATCACGGTTGAACAAGTGGCTGATGTTTTTGAGTCAAACGGTCCGAATATTATTAACCGTGAAAATGCAGGACGAAGAATTGTTGTTCTGGCAAATTCTTCAGGTCGTGATCTAGATGGTCTTGTCAGAGAAATTCAATTGAAGATTAATGAAAATGTAAAATTAAAAGATGGCTATTTTGTTTCCTATGGAGGGCAATTCGAAAGCCAGCAGCAAGCTGCTAAGCTGATGGTGTTCTTAGCTTTGCTTGCGATTTTAGGAATTTTTATAATTCTTTATATGCACTTTAAATCAAGTTTTATTTCGATTCAAGTGATGCTTAATATTCCAATGGCTTTTATTGGTGGTATTATTGGAATTTATTTAACAGATAAAACGATTTCAGTAGCAAGCCTTGTCGCTTTCGTCACGCTTTGCGGAATTGCTTCACGCAATGGAATCATGATGATTTCACATTACATTCACTTGATGAAGCATGAAGGTGAAGAGTTTACTGAGAAAATGGTGATCAGAGGTTCACTAGAACGTCTAGTTCCAGTTTTAATGACGGCGCTGACTGCAATCCTAGGTTTAATTCCTCTAGCGCTTGCTGGTGGCACGCCTGGTAAAGAAATTTTACATCCTGTTGCGGTTGTTATCGTAGGTGGACTTATCAGTTCAACTTTATTAGATATGTTTGTAACCCCAGCTGTTTTTTATCATTTCGGTAAAAAGTCAGCTGAGGAAAGTGTTAAACGAATGGAACAAAAAACAATTTTCGAAGGAGAAAATCATGTTTAAATCAGCAATAGTATTGGCAGTAGGCGCTTTAATTTTGTCTTCATGTGCGAGTCAATTGCATCGCGGAGTCATCGCAATGAAAATTGATGAAAGTACGGCTCATGTTGGATTGAATAAAGGCGAAGTGTCTGTTGGTGATCATGTTGAGCTTTATGGCAATAAATGTAAAAGAGCTACGAAAGGTTCTGAGCAGAATTGTGAAAAAGTATCTAAAGGTCATGGAACAGTCACGGAAGTTTTAAATGATAACTATGCGGCTGTTAGGTTTGATAACGGGGTTGCCTTTCAAGAGGGTGATTTTATTGAAAAGCACTCACACTAAATTAGACTTAAACTAAAAAGGAGAATAAAATGTTAAAAAAAGTCATGTTATCTGCAATTTTACTAGGATCTTTAAATCTTTTTGCTCATGAAGGCCATGACGAAGCGCCGGGAGCTTTGAAGGCAAATCATGGCGGAACTGTCAAGGCGGGGAAAGAGATTAACCTTGAGTATGTAGTTGCTGGAAATCTAGTTAAAATCTATCCCGTTTCGCACGATGGAAAAGATCTTTTACAATCAGATGCAAAGATTGTAGCAACTGTAAAAGCACCCAAAGGCAAAGCAGAGCCGGCAAAACTTGATTTTAAAGATGGATCTTATGTCGCCAGCGTAGATTTTAAAGGTGCATACCGTATTGAAATGAATGTGACTGCGGAAGTTAAAGGAAAAAAAGATTCTTTTAAGTTTCAAGTTGAGAAATAAATAATTTAATCGGAGTTTGTATGAAGTCAGTTTTGATTATTATGTTGATTGTAAGTTCAAATGTTTATGCGCTTGAAGGCGTGGAATCATTAGAAAAATTAATTTATGAAAAAAATCAAGATTATCAAGCTATGATTGATGTGCAAGAATCAAAAAAGGCTTCATCAAACTCTAGTTATTCTGGTTACTATCCAACTTTAAATGCAGTTGGCGGTTGGGGACAAAATAAAACTGATGAGCTAGGGACTACTCAAAAAGGGTATCTTGGATATCTTGAAGGAAGAGCCAACTTATTTAAGGGTTTTAAAGATCAATCCATTATAGATCAAAAAAGCGCCGATTTTAATATAGGTGCTATTGAATTAGAGGCAAAAAAAAGAGAACTTCGTTTGCAGCTGACCGAGGTAGTAAGCGATATGATTTATTTGCATAAGGCTCAAGAAGTTTTACAAGAAGAGCTGAAATCTGCAAGATTACAACGACAAATGGCTGCAAAAAAAGTATCTGCGGGATTAACAGGTCAAGTTGATAATCTTGAATTAGATTTAAAAGAAAACGAAGTTGAAATTGAAATCAAGCAGTTTGATCAACTTCATTCTGAAAATCATCAAAAACTGGTTAAGTTGTTCGGAAGTGAAGTTAAAGATTCAGAGTTAGATGGAGTTCAATTAAGTGGTATTGAAAGCTATCAGCCTGAAAAATTTGAATTAAAAATTGAAAATAATTTAAATATTAAAAAAGCAAATTTAATAAAAGCAAAGTTTGAATCCGAAAAAAAAGAAGTAAAATCTGAATTTATGCCCTCTGTGGATTTAACCTACGCTTTTGGTAGACTCACACCCTCTGAGAACACGCCGACCCAATTTAATGAATCAAAATATGGAATTACGCTAACAATACCTTTGTTTTCAGGATTTGAGACTTATTATAAAAATAAAGCGGCTGTTTATCAAATTGAGGCAGCGGAAAAATTAAAAAATCAAACAACTCATGATATTGAGTCAGAATTTAAAACTTTGAAAAATAAAATGAATGAAACTGTTGCTTTATACGCTATCAACGAAAAAAAGTTAAGTAACTCTCAGAAATATTTTGATTTAACCTTGGGCGAGTATCGTCGAGGCATAAAAAACTCTCCTGATTTAGTTACTGCTACAGACAGGCTTTTTTCTACGAAAAAGAAAAAGTTTGAATTACTTAAAGAACTAGAAACATTAAAAATTAAATTAGAAAATATTTTATAGAGGAATTAATATGAAAATTATTTTAAATACTATTTTAGTGAGTCTTATCGGATCAATTGCCTTAGCTCATGGTATGGATAAACCTGGTCCACATAAAGGCTATATACAAATGCCAGGACAATTTCACACAGAAGTTGTGCAAAACAAAGATGGTTCTTTTAAAATTTATCTTTTAGATATTGAATTTAAAAATCCCATAACAAAAAATTCAGAAATTAAGGCAAAGATTAAATCAGGTCGAACCACTGAACTTAAATGTATGGTCATGACAGATTACTTCCACTGTGTTGGCGCGAAAGAAGCACTTAACAAAGGCGAGTTATTTTTAATTGCTACTCGAGATGGCATAAAAGGCAATGAAGCTATTTATCAGTTGCCTCTGAAGGCACAAAATTAAATTAAATAGTATCGAGGATATTCATGAGCGAGAACGAAAAAAACGGTCATAGTCATTTTATTGTAGGTAGCAAAACTACAGCACACGATTGCTGTAATAATCAAACTAAAGAAAAAAATACTAAAACTGAAATTGATCCAGTTTGCGGAATGAAGGTCGATTCACTAACTCATCGAAAATGGTCGTTTCAAGATAATATGTACTACTTTTGTAATGACAAATGCCTTCATAAGTTTAGTGCTGATCCAGAACACTACCTAAAAGGACTGCACAAAGTCCAAACTAATCACGAGGCAACGAACAGCAAAGCGATTT
>JAYTTH010000021.1:0-10399 GCA_043745515.1 Pseudobdellovibrionaceae bacterium
GCTTTGAGTTCATTTTGATGATGCAGCTGAATACCAGGAACTGTTGGTTCCATAATCATTTTGATTTCTTTTATTTTGTCCTGATTTCCTGTCGCTATCCAAAGTTCCACAAAATTATATCCTATAGATTTAAAAGTCCATTGAGCACTTTTCTTTGTTCTTCAATAAGGCTCATGCAGCCTTGGCGTGCTAAAGTCATCATCGAATTAAACTGGGTTTCTGAAAAAGGTTCGCCTTCTGCCGTTCCTTGAATTTCAATAAAATCGCCTTTGGCATTGATTACAAAATTCATGTCTGTGTGAATTTTAGAATCTTCATCGTAATTAAGATCCAGCAGTGGCGTTCCATTGTCCAAACCAACACTGACTGCTGATAGATAGCTCTTTAATGGCAGCGCCGCGATGTCTTTTTTCATTTTCATTTTGTTCAATGCCAAAGCTAAAGCAACAAAACCGCCGGTAATGGCTGCAGTGCGTGTTCCACCGTCGGCATTAATGACATCGCAATCAATTATAATTTGTTTTTCAGCGATAGACTTTAAGTCAACACACGCACGTAGCGAGCGTCCGATCAGTCGTGAAATTTCTTGGGTGCGACCGCCGGTCATCGATTTTTCACGCTTGATTCGTTGATGAGTGGATCTGGGAAGCATGCCGTATTCCGCAGTGACCCAACCAGAGCCGCTCCCAACAAGCCACGGTGCCGATTTGTTTTCAATTGAAGCCGCACACAGTACGCGAGTTTTTCCAAATTCAACCATGGCAGAACCTTCTGCGTATTCTACGACATCCGTTGTGATTTTAACCGGACGAAGCTGGTTGTATTTGCGACCGTCTTTACGTGTGATTTTTTCGAAATCTGCAAGATTAATACTCATGAATTCTCCGATGCAGTGATTGCTTTTGAATGGGATCACTATCTCGGAATCGAAGTGTTTTCGTCAAGGGAATTTGACTGTAAATTAGATTGGCCAACGGTTTCAGGAGCATGAGCCTGGGCATAGCGCTTAATCGAATCTGCAATTTTAATAGCCAGATCGTTTCTGTATTCCTCATTTAAGAGCTTTTTATTGTCTTTGGGATGACTTAGAAATCCAACTTCAATCAAGACGCTCGGAATTTGAGTCTGAGCTAAAACATAAAATGGGGCTTGCTTGATATTTCCTGGCAAATCCGATTGTAATGTTCGCGTTAATTTTAAACTTTTTTGAGACTGAATATTTTGTCGAATATCTTTTAGTATGCGCGTGACATCTTTTAATTTTGATAATTCAACAGGCGAATCGGGCGTGGTATCAAATGCAGTCTCTGGCTGTCTTGCCGTGACAGACGAAAAACTATTTTTACGGCGAGACGTGTTCATGAAAAACTCTAGTCCATATGCTCGCTGATCGGTCGAGGCATTTGCGTGCAGGCTGACGAATAAATCACCTTCCCATTTTTTTGAAAGACGTACTCGTTGTTTAAGACTAACAAATTCGTCTTTGGATCGCGTCAGAGTCACTTTGAACTTTTCTTTTGAGGTTTCACTTTCAAGTTGGCTTTTGATTTTTTGTCCTAATTGCAAAACGATTTTAGACTCTTCCGCTGCGCCATAAACGGCGCCTTTGTCAAATCCGCCATGCCCAGGATCTAACACAACAGTGAGGCTCCAAAGACTTAACGGCATTAGAAACACCAGCAACACCAAATTTGAGGTCATCTTTAAATTTTCGTATATTTTAGTTTTTTTGAATAGTCCAAATAAGGAAGAAAAGGTTGACGACCAGGTTTGGGGGGGGGACCTGGCCGCCATGGGGGGTTGCTAATCTATATTGCAACGGCAGGGCCAAGGTCTTGAGCTTAAATTAAGAGCTCCGTTTGGTGTTAATTTGCTTTTGAGAGTATTGCCGCTGTCTAACTTTTTGATAGAGCTGACAATTGTCGTTTTGTCTCAGATTAAGAAGCGAATTAATTGATTGTGCAGGCATTGGTACTGATAGTTCCCGAAGTCCATAGGGTAGCCGTGCCTCGGTTAACAATACCTGAAAAACAATTGAGTATTCCGTTGCCGTCAAAAACAAAATTATTTAAATTTACGCTTCCGCCAGTCGAAATGTCCAAGTTTTGCGAGCTTGAAAGCGACACTGCAGTTGAAAGGTTAACCAAGCCTGACGCTTTCGATATCGTAAATTTTTTTCCAGGAAACTTGTATCCAGTATTGTGGGCTATAGTTTGGTTTTGAGTTCCCGTGAGTATAATTTCGGTATTTCCTACGCCCGCTGAGCCGCTACCCGTGCTAGTTACACTAAGATTGCCTTCTACTGCTATCTGGAAGCCCGTTATCCAAACAAAAATTGTACTTACCGTTAAATCTCCTTTAATCGTCATATTGGCAGCTAAGGATTTTCCCGTAGAATCATGATCAAAAATTACATTTCCAAATTGAACACCAGATGCAGAAATAGTCCCGGCGGTGTTAGCGCCCGTAAAGCGGGTGGTGGCGCGTCCAGCAATCAAATTATTAAAATCAATTGTCCCTGATGTGTAGGTAAAGTTTTTTGCGATAGCCATTCCCCCGGTAAACACGGCTGTTCCGCCTGTTTTTGCGATCTCTAAATTGGGGATCACTCCATTGGTCGTGCCTGAAATTAACTGATTTGCGGTTCCTACGATTCGCAATATCATAGCATTTCCAGAGCTCGTCATTTTTGTCGCAGTCACGTTTCCATAGGCGTTTATTATTCCGCCTGAGACACTGACAAAGGTTACATCAAACAGTAAATCGCCCACTATGTTCATAGTGCCGGTCAATGTCTTAGAACTAGAGTCATGAGTGAAGTCTACGTTTTGAAAATTGATACCATTGGCTAAAGACAAGGTGCCTCCCGCCGGTGTCGTGAAAACTACCTTTGCGGGGCCGTATCCAGCGCTGTTAAAGTCAACCGTGCCCGACGTATAGGTGAAGTTTTTTGCTACCGATAGAATTCCCGAAACTGTTAAGGTGCCGCCAGTTTTAGCAATCTCAAGATTTGGGAGACATCCGTTAATCGTGCCAGTTAGCAACTGGTTTGCTGATCCAAGAATTTTAACTAGAGTTGTATGGCCACCGCTATTTAATTTTGTAGCTTCAATATTTCCATAGGATTCGATAGTTCCGCCGTTAACAGATACAAAAGTAACATTGAAGGATAACGTCCCATCAACAATCAAGGTGCCTGAAATATTTTTGCTGGTTGAATCATATGTGAAGTTGACATTTTTAAACCGGGCGCTAGTTGGAAATGTCAGTGTCCCCCCTGTGTTAGCGCCAGTAAATTCAAACGTACTCGATTGACCAGCAAAATTCACGCTGGCGGCTAATGAAAAATTTTTGAGACTTACAAATAGTCCAGATTGCCCGTTGATAGCACCGCCCGTGAAATTCACATCTCCAGCCGAAAGTAGTTTTCCCTGTCCAAGTTCTAATTTTCCCGCAGCAAACTGAACCCCTGAATTTCCTATTGTTAAAAATGCCAGCAATGGAACCTGATTATCAAATGAGATTGCTCCGGTGTATTGATTGCTGGTAATAATTCCCAGTACGCTTTGAGCTCCGTCTAATTTAACATCACACTGTGTGCAGGCGTCTTCAAAGTAAGCTAAATCAGAAGCTGCCGGGAGTCCGCCGATCCAATTGGCAGAATTTGACCAAAGTTTATCCGCTCCAGCGCCGCTCCATGTGTGAGCCCGCCTGACTTCGATGGTAATTGTGCGAGTAGAATTAGTACCCTTATCGCCAACAGCGGTATAAGTAAATGTGTCCTTTCCTACAAAGCCAGTATTGGGTGTGTAGGTATAGAAATGCGATTCTGCTTCATTTTGAAAACTAAATGTCTTAGAAAAAAACAGAGATCAAATTCATTCCTAATCCAACACTACAGATTTAAAAAGCTTACGCATGCTTTCACCGTAAGGAAAATAATGAGTTTCACCAGGTATCATCAGTGAATCCACTTCATAGCCACCCGCTTGTAATCGAGCTGCAAATTCTTGAGACAGTGTGTTGGGCACTACGGAATCGTTCATGGCCATGACTACTTTATAGGAAATATATTTTGGTATTTTTATTGGAACTGAATAATCTAAAAAATTTACATTTCGAGAACCGTTGATTAATGCAATGTTTGTGAAAACCAGTTGTGTTAACAAAGCGGGATTTCGCTGCCAAGCGGCTAAGTCTTCCCAGCTGGCATTTGCCATCATATGAGATGGGCCCATCAAAAGATTTCCCATCGTGTTGGGGCCAACGGACAACATTTCTCGCCACATTTTCATTATAGGCATGCCATTTACAAGTGTATCACGCCAAAATTGCGAGTACGAATTGCTTGTAAATAAAACTTTGTTAACCGATTTGTCGTAAGAATTTATCATCGCGGGAGGAACGCCCATCACATTCATAAGTGGATTTGCTAGGTCCCCCATAATTTGGGGCATTTGCCCAGACATCATCGCATCGGCGTAATAAGTATCTAGATTTTTTGCCAAGCCGCTTATTAGAACGACTTTGGTAATTGGTAATCGAATTCGTTTCTTTTGTAATTGAGTTAAGGCTTCGAGAGTAATTCCTGCCCCATAAGAATGGGGAACAATCCTCAGTTTATATTTTTGTCCCAATTGTTTAAGTACAAAGATAAGATCTTCTACATTGTACTCTGCCGGAATCGCTTGTTGCCAAGCTAAATCAGGATTCAGTTTAAATGTTTCACCTTGACCTTGTAGATCCAAACCAAAAATAGCTTTGCCTAGGCTAAGCGACGTTTCCGTGAATACTTTCAAATCTTTGTAGGATTTTCCGAGACCACCAATTGGGACAATAATTTCATCGCCGTCTTTTAGATTTTCAGTAGGATGAAAATAGACTTTCATTTTTCGTCCACTCGGTAAATTTAAAACCTGTTGAGGCGAATAAACGATCGTATTGGATGAATACCAGCCATGGCAGGTATTTGCAAAACTGTTGAGTCCAAAGGCCATAAGGCCTAAAAAAAGTACTAAATTTTTCATAATTTATTTACCTTGAGCTTCTTTTAAAAGTTTAATTCCGTGCTCTTGAATCTTGGCCAGCATAACAAGGTTGGTCTTTAATGACTCTATTTGTGCACGCATTTTTGTTTTAGATTCTTCGTCCAATTTCAAATATTGCAGTTTTTGAAATGGGCGTTTTGGATCTTCTTTAAAATTGGAAGGCATAGGAACAGGCCCCTTTAGTCCGGCGGCAAGGTCTTCAATTCCTTGAGAGGCCGATAGGACACGAGACTTGAAAATCTCTGGAAAAAAGATCACTTCAAGTACAGATGGAATTCCTGGTCCAATATTTAGTGCATCAATTTCAGCTTTTAAAATGTTAAACGCTTTTTCATTCAGGACTTTCACAGAACCTTTCATGTCCATTCTGTGCATATAAACTACTGTGCCATCAGTTTTCTGAGCCTCTGGGTTTTCCATAATTGTAGTCATAATGTGCGCAGTCTGGTACGGAGCTGTGGCCGTAATAGCGTGCTGAGCATCATCCATAATTACTAGATTAGGCGCATTTTTTCCAAGTTTTGCTTTGATCACGAGAAAAGCTTCTATCTGAGACTTTAATCGTGATGGTTCTTCATCGCCGGCAAAATAGATAGTGGTATTTCTAAATTGTTCGATAAAGTCAGAATCATCCAATCTAAAGCGGTCAGGTCGTGCTGCATCCATGTCGTTATTCATTCCACGTTTAATGATTTCAGAAATTCCAGGATAATCGATTTCCCATTTAGCTACTTCGGGATCGTTTTTTAAAGCACCGTCAACCAAGTCCGAAGAATATTTAGTAGACGCAGATTTGTATACCATATCAACTTGAGCATTCATCGCTGCCTTCGCCCAGCCAGCAGTGAATGGATTCATCAAGGCTAGAGAATAACTTGCCTTAATTGCATTGATCATTCCCGCTTGCATGGCAGTTTCCTTTGGAAAATTATCACCAGAAAAGGCAAGTGGCGCTATAATGTGTTTGTGTCCAATTTCTTTGCCTAAAAGTGGTGACGTGTGAATGATTGGTCCAACACCATATGAAAGCGAAACCAAATCAACTTTAATATTCGCCCCGATCAGTTTTTGAGATCGCAGATGATGTACAACATCAACTATATCGTTGGCATGGTCGTCTAGTGTTGCCGGTTCAGAATTTATGGATGATGGATCGGCGAGGTTTTTAAGTGCAACCATAATTGATTCTGGCTGACTCGAACGTGCAGTGATTATAATAGGATGACCACTTGAAACTAAATCACCGATGGAACTGCTTAACATTTGTTCCGCGCCATTGAAGGCGTTCTTAATTAGGGATTGCTGAGTAAATACCTTATTGAACATATTAAAGTAACTGATTCGGTACCAGAGACCGCCACTGACCACTATTGGAGCTTTATCAAGAGATCCAGGAATAAAATCAAAAGCAACGACTTCACCACGACGGGTTTTAATCGCTTTTTGCACTTTTTTACCGTAGGCGGTTTCAGTCATCCGACCAATCATTTCAATGCGAGCTGTTTCATCAGAATAAAACCATTGGCAGCTTAACTTGTCTGCTTTTGCAAACTGAAAAGTTAAGGATACCAAAATCAAAAGACATGGAAAAAAACGAAACATCGCGCCTCCGGTGCTTCAAAATTCAGATTAAAGAAAATACAACGTCGCCATGTAAAATGTATTATTTCGTGCGGGATTCATACTGTAAAGAAATAGGCGGGAATTTAATTCCCGACGTTCTTTGAGACAAAAAGACAAATTTGGGCCTATGGAAAACTATTAAACAAATACTGAGCTTTTAGAAGGTCACTTTTTAACTTTAGCTTGCTGATAGCGTCGATCCTAGTGGGTCCAGAAGAAAAGGGTCAATAAGTTCTAGACTGTAGTCGGTCACAGGCCTGGCTTAAGATTGTCTTTTAATAATTTCACTTTAAAATAAGAATAATAAGAAAGACGCCAGATTTTTTCTGGCTGTGGCTTTAGATCCAATTTAATAGAGGAATTGTATGGGTAATGTTAAAGTATTGTTGGGCGTATTTTTGTTGTCCACATTGGGCTTTGCACAGGTAGACTCATCTCAAATCGATGCAGAAGAAGCTAAAATTGATTCTGAAGGGGCCAAAGCAGAAGCCAATGAAAGCAAACGTCGTGCGGAAGATGAAAAGAGAAAAAAAGAGCAAGTTCAGGGCGATGCTAAACAATTAATTGAAAAATATAAAAAATTAGAAAAAGAATCCAAAGAACAAGAAGTCGAATCAGAAAAGCAATCGCAGGTTTATAAAAAAGAACAAGACGAAGCCCTAGGGCAAACTAAAAAAGCAAATGAAGATATTCTGCGAGTTCAAAAACACATTCAAGACATCAAAGATAAAACGGCCAAAGCTAAAGACGATCGAGAAAAACAAGTTGAGCAGAAAAAAGACATAGAAAAACAGCTCAAAAAGCAAACTGATGATTCTAAAGACGCGGAAAAAGAGCAGCAAAAAACGGAAGCCGAAAATGAAAAGGCCAAAGCAGATGCTTTGGCTCTTCAGAAAGAACAACGAATAAATGAACAACGGTTGGCAAAATCAAAACAAGATACAGAACGTTCAAAGGCTCAGCTGGCATCCAGTAAACTAAAATTGGAACAGGAAAAAGTAAAAACCGAAGCCGAGCTAAAAAAGACCAATGCCGAAATCGATAAAGCGGCCGCGCAAATTAAAGACCTAGAAACGGAACATAAAAACTTAAATGAAAAGACAGAACAAGTGCAGAAAGATTCAAAAAAATCTCGAGCAGACTTGGAAAAAGCTGTTTCTCAACGTGAAGAGCTAAAGCGTAAAGGCGAACAAGCCAGAAAAGAATTTCAAGAGAATTCTAAAGGCTTAGAAAAAGAAAATTCAAAGTTACAGCAAGAACTAGTTGGCTTGAAAACCGAAACAGATCAGCAGCAAAGTGTTTCAAAATCCAACGACGAAGTCCTAAAGCGCTTGGGCATGGATCAGACTAAAATAAAAGATGAAATCGGAAAATGGAAAAAGGAACGGGATCAAAAAGCATCTCGAAACAAAGAATTAGAAACTCGAATTCAAGAAGACAAAATTAAAATTGAAACTTTGACGTCTGAATTGGAAACAGAAAAAACAAAACAAGAAACAGAAAAAATTAAAAATGAAGGTCTAGAAGCTCAAAACAAAGAAAATAGAGCCAAAATCGTTGAAAAGAAAGAAGCCCTAAAGCAGGTAAAGAAAAAGAAGTAGCCTACTATAAATCAGACTTATTGGCTGGCCCAGAATTAAGTGCGGCCACTAATGATTTCTGAGTCGGGTAAGCTAGTTCAATTTTCATTTTTTGAGCAAGTTCAAGCACAAACAGCAGGAACTCTTGCTGAGCTTTTAGTTCTGTAGCTGATTCATTTCCCAAAACATAAAATGTAACTTGTACGTCGACACTGTAACTGCTTAATGCCGTAAGGGAAGTCGTTATGCTGTCCCCATCTACATCAGCGCGACTAGATAAATAAGTGCTTACCGACTCAATAAACACTTTTATGAGTGGCAATTGAGTTTCATAAGCTAAATTGATTGTATGCCGAATGCGTCGATTTTGCCTGACTGAAAGATTTTCGAGCTTTTCTTTAGCTAATGTTGAATTGGGAATATTGACGACAGAATTTGTGAACGTTTTAATGCGGGTTGATCTAAAACCAATTTCAGTCACGATGCCCTCTACCTCTAAAACTTTGACATGATCCTGAAGTTTGAATGGTTTATCTATCAAAATAGTGATTGAGCCAAAGAGATTGGCGACGGTTTCTTGTCCAGCAAGGGCAATCGCCAAACCTCCGATTCCTAAACCGGCTAAAACGCTTACGACATTGATTCCAAGATTTTGCAAAGTAAGTAGGACACCTAGAATGACTAGAACCACTTTTGCCGTTTTAACAGCAAACGGAATTATTTGAGTTGAAGTGTCATCATCGCCGGCAAAGCTTTGGCTCCATTTGGCGGCGATTACATCGATACTCATGATCAATAATTGAATCCAGCGAAACCCAATTAGTACCTGAGCCAGCAAAATTATATATTTGCTGATGTTCTTTGGGAAATCAAACATGTCTACAACAGAAATAAAAACAAGGAATGTCACAATCCAAGCAAGCGGAATTTCAAGCGGAGTTTTAATTATTTCAGATACGTAGACGTTTTTACTGTTGGCAAACAAAGAACTGTTTTTAATTTTCAATACAAAAACACCCATAGCGCGCCTGATAATCGGAAATAGAATGAGCAGAATCACCATTGAAAACCATTTCCAAGTCGGCATTAAGATATATTCTGTTTCTACAATTTTAAAAAAAGCATCCACCAAAAACCTCACTTTATTAATACAAGAATCAATGCACCCAGAACTATTCTATAAATTCCAAAATATTTAAATCCATATCGGCTTACGACCGAAATAAATGACTTTATCGCAATGATCGCTATGACAAAGGATAAAAAGCAACCCAAAGCTAAAGCTGAAATTTGGTCGACCGTAATTGTTGGAATAATTTTATAGGATTTGTAAAGAGTTGCCGCTGTTATAGTTGGCACAGCTAGAAAAAAAGAAAACTCGGCAGCTGCCTTTTTATTATATTTTAAAGCTAAGCCACCCACAATAGATGCACCCGATCGGGAGACTCCGGGCAACATTGCCAAACATTGAAGAAGTCCAATATAAAAAGAATCTCTATAACCAATACTATCGAGCGATTTACCCTCGTCCGCTGTCGATTTGAAAACGTAATCAGAAATGATCAGAACAATCCCGCCAATAATCAAAGACCAGGCGACAATCAAAATGCTTCCAAGCCAAACATCTATTAAATTTTTAAGTAAAAATCCTATCACAGCTGCTGGCAAAAAAGCGACAAAAAGATTTTTATAAAACTGAAAAGAAGTAAAAAAACTTTTCCAATATATAACTAACACAGAAAAAATAGCACCAAACTGGATTATGATTTCAAAACTCTTTACAAAGTTTTCGCTTTCTTTGGACAGTAAATGTGAAAAAATAATCATATGACCTGTTGAAGAAACAGGCAGAAATTCAGTGAGCCCTTCAATTAAAGAATATAAAAAAATTTCTAAGAAAGTCATAATGTCCCCACAAGTAGCGATGGTGCACAGCGACAATTCCGATCAATTAGTGCGTTAAAAAAACTGTTCTACTTTATCTTCACAAAAACAGATGTTTAAATCATAGTCTGTGTTGTGCAAGTTCAGAGTCAAAGTGAGTTTTTTAAGTTGGTATTGTCATTGCTAAGTACCTTTTCAAGTTCTTTAAATCATCAGAAATATTTCTGAATTAATCAAGGGGGAAAAATGAAATTGAATAAACTT